>JBHHYG010000068.1:0-12763 GCA_046757445.1 Acidobacteriota bacterium | reverse complement strand
TCTGACCCAAATCTGGGCGCGAACTCTGGGAAGTTATTTCTGCGCTGGCCCTTAGTCTGGCGGTTGCTGCAGGACCATTGAGAGCTGCTGGAGGGTGAGCGGCGAGGTCGCGACCAGCGATAGATTCTCTTCTACGTGCTCGACGGTGGACATCCCTACTAGTGCAGTGGTCAGGCCAGGGCACGAGCGTGCGAACTGCAGGGCGCGTTGTGCATCCGTAGAATCGGCGCCGAGGTTATTGCGGAGCCAGGATGGTAGTTGTCCCAGAAGCTTTCCCTGATGCAGGGATCCGCTGGCGAAGGCCAGGAGATGGAGACGCCGAGCGGCGGCCAATGCAGGCACAGTCTGCCGTTCGACGGGCTGATTGGGGTGGGCAAAGGCTTCCGGCATGCTTAGATTTACGGGTAGTTGCACGGCGCGGAAATGATGGTAACGACCGCCCGCCTGGCGAGCCAGATGAGTCAGCTCCTCCAGGCACAGGTAGGGGCTGCCGTCCTGTTCCGTGCGCAGTGCTTCCCATGTTGCGATTCCATATCGTTGGAGCCAGCCTTGCTGAACCAACTCCTCGAGCGCTGCGAAGGCAATGCCCAACCGACGGTAGACTGTCTCGCGGGATTGTACGCTGAGTTGAGTCTCGGGGTTGTGGATGTAATAGAGATCGATGGTCTCGAGTCCCAGGTTCTGGCGGGATCGAAGCAACTGGTGCTCGAGGTATTTCGGCGTCATGCAATGGCAACCGGCAACCAGGTCATCGGGTTCCATCACACCGGTGTCTAGAAAGGTTCTTTGAAAGTAAGCGGGCGGATCCTCTGCGGGCTTGCTTTCGAAGGGAATGAACCCGCCTTTGGTTGAGAGAAAGATCTCCTCGCGGGCAATCTCGTCCGCCTCGATTGCCTGCTTGAGGGCTGTCCCGATGACCCGTTCGCTTCTTTGACATCGATAGTTGATGGCGGTGTCGATGACGTTGCATCCGAGAGCGAGCGTGCGACGGACGGCGTTGGCGTAAGAATTGTCGGTGGCTTCATCGTTCTTTCCCAGGTAGGTGCCGATGCCGATGCTGGAAAGAGACAAACCCTCGCCGAGGCGGAAGTGGGTTGGCGCTGCTTGGTCGAAGCGACGACGGTAGCAAGCCGTGCCTTCCTCGGTGGCATATCCTTGGATCATGGGTTGCTCGAAAGGCGGCGTTAGATATCCGGAACAGGAAGCAGTCTACCAGCAGAGGAACACTGATATGCGGAGAGCCCCCTACAAAGGACTGGGGAGAAGGCGCGGGTGCAAAGCGCGCGCCTTGCGCCTGCGCCCTTCCCTACACCCTCGCGACGAAAACCGTTGAGAAATGCGGGCTAGCGGTAAACCGTTGAGAAATGCGGGCTAGATCGAGGTCGGAAAGGGGTAATGGCCGTTGTCCTCGTAGCGATCGAGGACCGCAGTACGGATGCGAGACGGGGAGAGCTCCAGCTGCAGGCAGATTTCCTCGAACCATGGGCTCTGAAAGAACGACTCGGGCGCCTCGAGCTCGTAGATTCGGTGCAGTTTCTCTCGCTCGCTCGGCGTCAGGGTGGACTGGCCACGCTTCTGAAAGGAGTAGGCCATGTCCTTGATGGCCTTCTGGATTACTGCTACCCAGAGGCTACGGCAAGCCTCGTGGTCCTTGTCTCTGCCGTCTAGCGGTCCGAAGACCGCGACAGCACCACTTGTCGAGAATCCAGATGGGTTGTCTGCCACCGTGCCTCCCAGCGGTTGGCTGGCAACATCATATCAGAGCCAGGTCCCCTGTCTAGCCACCCTCAACACGGAGTTGGGTAGAATGACAGTTGGGTGACTATTAGGAGGGTTTGCTGTGCCTCTCAAGGCTGTACGTGTGGTGGATCTCACTCGCATCCTGGCCGGCCCCTTCGCCACCATGATGGTGGGTGATTTGGGCGCCGACGTGATCAAGATCGAGCGGCCGGGCAGCGGCGACGATGCCCGGGGCTGGGGGCCTCCCTTCGTCGATGAGATGAGCACCTACTTTCTGGCGGTGAACCGGAACAAGAGGAGCGTAACGCTCGATCTGCAATCGGTGGATGGCAAGGCACTCCTGTGGAAGCTGATCGAGGGCGCCGACGTGCTGGTGTCGAACTTCATGTCTGGCGTCATGGAGAAGCTCGGCTTCGGCTACCTCGAGGTCGCAACCCGTTGCCCCCGTTGCGTCTACGCGGTGATCAACGGCTACGGCGACTCTGGAGAGCGGCGCGAGAAGCCGTCGTTCGACGTCATCGTGCAGGCGGAGTCCGGTCTCATGGACCTGACGGGCTGGCCCGACGGTCCGCCGACCAAAGTGGGGGTTTCCCTCGCCGACGAGGTGGCAGGGCTGTACCTGGTGCAAGGGATCCTGCTCGCACTACGAGAGCGGCAGCGGACGGGCCTGGGCCAGCGGGTCGAGGTGGCCCTGCATGATGCCCTGCTGTCCCTGTTCACCTTTCAAGCGGAGCAATACCTGGCCGCCGGCCGAGTTCCCGAGCGCCTGGGAAACCGCCACCCGAGTATCGTGCCCTATGAGACATTCGCCGCATCGGATGGCACCCTGGTCGTCGGGGTTGGCAACGAGGCGATTTGGGGTCGCTTCTGCCAGGCTGTCGGCAGGCCCGATCTCAGAGACAAGCCGGATTTTGCCACCAACGCCGAGCGGGTGAGCCATCGTCGTGCCCTCGAGGCGGAGCTCGTGCCGCTCTTTGCTTCCAGGCGGCTCGCACACTGGGAACGCGTGCTTGGCAACGCGCACGTGCCCTGCGGTAGGGTTCGAGCTCTGCACGAGGTGCTGGATCGTGAAAGAAGCGAAGGCCGCGCCATGGTGGAGACTCTTCCGGGCAGCGATGTTGCCGTACTGGGTGTACCGGTTAAGCTATCGGCCACTCCGGGGAGAGTGCGCCGGAAGCCTCCGCGGCTTGGCGAGCACACCGAGGAGATCCTGGTCGGCCTGGGGTACACACCGGAGGAGGTCGATCAGTGGCGCTCCGCCGGGGTGACTTGAATGAGGTACCACAGCGGCCCGAGGATTTCAGCCATGAAGCGACCGAAGCTACTGTCAATTCTGAAGCCTTGCCTTTCCCTGGCCGCTGCTGGCCTCATCCTTGTATTGCCGATCTCGACATTGCTGGCGGGGCCGAGGCATGGCCAACGACAGAGTAGTGATCAGGGGCAGGACGAGGGACAACGGCGTGCCTACGTCGAAGCCGACCGCCTCATACGTCTTTCGATGGAGGTACCGGTGGAGCCCGAGCGATGCTTCGATGCCTGGGCTGACGCTTCGCAGCTGGTCGAGTGGTTTCCGCACTGGGTAGAAATGACGGTCACCGAGGGCGGTGCCTATCGCATGGGTTGGGACGGCTACGATGCGGTCTGGGAAGGGACTTTTCTGAAGGTCGAGAGGCCGGCGCTGCTGGTGTTCACCTGGCGACCGCCCGCCACGGTTTTCCCCGAGGGTTCCTATCCGACAACAGTAAAGCTCACCTTCGAGGATCTCGATGGCACAACGAGCATGGTTCTCGAGCACAGTGGCTTTCGCGGTTCACAGGAGATGGAAAGCACGCTGGAAGCATGGCGCGCCTATCTCTACAACTTGAGGGCATACCTACTGCAGCAGCAATCTCAGCCCGAACCTCTCAACGGGTCGTGAAGCGAGCGGGCGCCTATCTGGCAGGCTCTCCTGAGCTGCCTGCTGGCACACCACTCTGATCTCAGGCCATGAAGATTCTCCGCGCCTACCTCTACCTCTTCACCCATCACCGCCGTGCCTATCTTCTGGGCGGGGCCTTCTTGCTGGCCACCAACGGTATCGCCCTGGCCATCCCCAGGGTGCTCGGATGGGCCATCGACGCTCTGGCGCAAGGCACGACGAACTCCGCTCTGCTGGGCTACGGCGCCGTCATCATCGCTCTGGCAGTGGCGCAAACTGTCCCTCGTATCGGCTCCCGCGTCTACGTGCTGAGCGTGTCGAGGCGCGTCGCCTACCGCTTGAAGGGGATGTTGCACGACCGGCTGCTGCAACTGGCCCCCTCGTTCTTCGGCATCGTCAACACCGGCGACCTCATGTCTCGCATGACCAACGACGTCATGCTGGTGCGGGCCCTGGGTGGGCCCGGAGTGCTGTACTCCTTCAATGCCCTTGTCGTCTATGTGATGGGGATGGCCTACATGCTTTCGATCAGCTGGCGCCTCACCCTGATCGTATTCCTGCCGCTGCCGATCATCGCCTGGCTGGTGCGCGGCTTGGTCCACCGCGTCAAGGCATACGCCAGCGCCGCGCGAGTAGCATTGGCGGACATCAATACCATGGTGCAGGAAAATCTGGCGGGCGTTCAGGTAGTGAAAGCGTTCGCTCTCGAAGATGCACAAATGGCCCGATTCGATGGGCTGTCACGGGCCTATATGGGTTGGGGGCTCAAGGAGGCGTGGACGCGAGCGCAGATGATCCCCTTGGTCGGCATGAGCGGTGGGGTTGCCTCCGTGGCGGTCCTCGGCGTCGGTGCCGGTATGGTGGCTTCGGGCAGCCTGTCGCTCGGCGATCTGGTGGCCTTCTTTAGCTACATCTCGATCATGGTGTTCCCGACGGTCGCTCTGGGTTGGATTCTCAGCCTCATCCAGCGCGGTGCCGCGGCGTTGGAGCGCCTGGACGAGGTGCTGACAGCGCCGATCACCATCGCTTCGCCCCAGCCGCCGCCGCCGTCGCATTCGAGCCGTGGAGATGTGCAGATCCAGAACTTGAGATTTCGCTACGACGATGCGCCCGAGCGCTACGGTTCGTTGCTGAAAGGCAAACTCGGCAGCCGGGGCCGGGGCAACGGTCGCCGGCCCGCTCTTCAGGGTGTCGACCTCGAGGCCAAGCCGGGGGGTTTCGTAGCCCTGGTCGGCAAGGTCGGGTCCGGTAAGAGCACGCTGTTGAAGGCGATTCTGCGCTTGTTGGAGGTACCGGAGGGAAGCGTCTTCGTGGACGGGCACGACGTCACCGCCATGGACCTGGCGGGCCTCCGTGGCCACATTGGCTATGTGCCCCAGGACGACTTCCTGTTCTCCACCTCGGTGAAGGCAAACATAGCTTACGGTCGCCCCGGGGCCAGTGACGAAGAGGTACTGGCATCGGCGGAGGCAGCCGGCCTGACAGCCGATCTGCAAGCCATCCCCGACGGCCTCGATGCCCGGGTCGGTGAGCGGGGGCTGACCCTGTCGGGCGGCCAGCGCCAGCGGGTAGCGCTGGCGCGCGCGCTGCTGCTCGATCCGCCGCTCCTACTTCTCGACAACGCCCTCTCCAACGTTGATGCGGACACTGAGCGACAGATACTGGACAACCTGCGCGGCACCAGGAATGGCACTCTGCTAGTCGCTAGCAATCGCATCGGGGCGGTGCAGGATGCCGACCGCATCTACGTCTTGGATGAGGGAAGAGTGATCGACGCCGGTACCCACGATCAGCTGATCCGGCGCCCCGGCTTGTACGCCAACATGTTCGAGCAGCAGCGGCTGTCGGCCGAGCTGGAGGAATTCTGAGATGGTTGCGCCGGGATCGCCGCACGAGAGAAGCCGGCGTAACCTGTCGATTCTCCGCCGCCTGCTACCCTACGTTCTCTCCCACATCGGCCTGGTGGGCATTTCCATCCTGTTGTTGCCGCTGCTCGCCGTCGCCCAGCTGTTGCAGCCCTATCTGGTGCGGGTGGCGATTGACGAGCACATCTCTCCGGCTGTGGCCGGCCAGGCCGGTGCACTCGACGGCGTGGGACTGCTGTTGGTCGTCTTCGTTGCCATTCTGCTGGCCGAGCTGGCACTCCGTTTCGCGCAGATTTACCTGATGCAGCTCGCCGGGCAACGAATCATGCACGACCTGAGGTCCGCGATCTTCCGCCACATCCAAAGCCTGTCGATGTCGTTCTTCGACCGCAACCCTGTTGGCCGCACCATGACCCGCGTTACCAGCGACGTAGAAACCCTCAACGAGTTGGTATCGCAGGGCATCGTGGCGATGGCAAGGGATATCGTCACCTTGGTCGGCATCGTCGGCGTCATGCTGTGGGTGGATTGGCGGCTGACCCTGGCATCGTTCGTCGTCGTTCCTTGCCTCGTCGCAATTCTCGCTTTCCTACGGGTGCGGCTGAGGAGTGTCTACGAGCGTGCTCGCACCCTGGTGGCCCGCCAGAACGCCTTTCTGCAGGAAACCATTTCCGGCATGGAAGTCGTTCAAGCGTTCGTCCAGGAGAGGCACAACCGGCGCCAGTTCAAAGAGCTGCGGGGAGAGATTCTCGACGTCGAGCTGCGCGGCGTGCACTACTCCTCTTGGCTTTCGGCGTCGGTACAAGCTGCGACCACGACCTCGACGGGACTGGTTCTGGCCTACGGCGGATTCGGAATCATCGGTGGGACGGTGACGGTGGGAATCCTGGTGCAGTTCCTCGAGTACCTGCGGCGCTTCTATCAACCGCTGGAGGACCTGTCGGACAAATACGACACGCTGCAGCGTGCCGCGGCCGCCTGCACCAAGGTCTTTGGTCTGCTGGATGTCAGGCCGGAGGTGAACGACGCAACCACTGCCGTCTCACTGCCGGGTTTTCACAACGCCATACGCTTCGATAGTGTGACTTTCACCTATCCCTCGATGGTCACTGCGGCTCCGGGACCGGTGGATGGCATTGTGGGATCGAACGGCGACCCGCTACCGGTGCTACGAGATTTGGCGCTGACCATCCACAAGGGAGAGAAGGTCGCACTGGTGGGCGCAACTGGCGCCGGCAAGTCGTCGGTGATCAAACTCCTGCAGCGCTACTACGACGTCCAGGACGGTGAAATCACCATCGACGGCGTCGATATCCGCAACCTCCCCCAGCGTCAAGTGCGGCTCATCTTCGGCACCGTTCCTCAGGACGTCTTCCTGTTCAGCGATACCATCGCCGCCAACATCGGCCTACATTCCCCTGAGGTCAGCCGGGCGGCGGTGGAGCGCGCTGCGCGAACAGTTGAAGCCGACACCTTCATCCGTGAACTGCCGGACGGCTTCGACACGCGTCTCGGAGAGCGTGGCTCGAACCTGTCGTTCGGCGAGCGGCAGCTGTTGGCTTTCGCGCGGGCTCTCGCCTTCGACTCCCCGGTGCTGATTCTCGACGAGGCCACCTCGAGCGTCGACTCCGAGACCGAAGCGCGGATCCAGCGAGCCCTACGCCGCCTCATCGCTGACCGCACGGCGCTGATCGTCGCCCACCGCCTCTCCACCATCCGCAGGGTGGACCGCATCATCGTTCTCCATCATGGCGAGGTGCGGGAGGAAGGCACGCACGAGGAGCTCCTTGCTCGCGACGGCCTCTACGCTTGCCTCTACCGCCTGCAACACCAAGAGATGGTCGGCGCTGACTAAACGGCTTGCCGATGCGGGTTAGCGTTCGGCCAGGAGGACGACGCTGGCCAGCAGGTCATCGGCTGACCATTGCGTCGATCCGGGAAAGCGGTCGGCGAGGCGACCCTGAGGGCTGATGATCACGGTGTTGAGGGTGTGGCCGACGCTGCCATCTGCACGCTCCCACAGAAAGACGCCGAAAGCGGCCGCAAGCTCAGTAACCGCGGCCTTCTCGGTGGTGACCAGGCTCCAGTGGTCGAAGTCGGCCTCGAGTGACTCGCCTTGCCTGTGTAGGACAGCAGCTGTGTCGTGCGCCGGGTCGACACTGACCGCCAGCAGATGTACCCGCTCCCACAGATCGGGCCGAAGGATCTCCTGCACGTGGGCGAGCCGCTTCATTAGCGTCGGACAAAGGGCCGGGTCGGGGCTGCGGCTCTCGAAGAAGGTCATCACGACCACGGTTCCGGCCAGCTCTCCCAGGCTCAACGACGAGCCGTCCTGATCGGTGAGCTGAATATCGGGGACAGTCTCGCCGAGGGCGAGCGGCGGCGCGGATGCTTGCCATCCGGGTGCTTTTCCGGCCACCGCATCCGCCGAGGGGTTGCTGGCTAGCCCGTCGGCCGACCTTGAATCCGAGGTGGGGGCGCCGACGGGTGACCACCCCGCCAGGCAGAGGCTCATGGCGAGAATGCCGCCGATGCGAGACGGGCCGAGATCGTGGAGCCTGGCCAGCCTCATCGGTACTACCTCAGGCCGAGTTCGGGGGGGGTGATCGTGGCGGTGCCATCGACGTAGCGTTGTACCGCCTCCGGGCTCACCAGGGCGGAGAGAAGCGCTCGTACCTGGTCGGGCTGCAGCGGCTGCTCGCCGTCGTAGGCGAGCGCGAGCCTTTGCCACAGCGCCGCATCGAAGGAGCCCGCCTTGCCGCTCCTCTCCCACTCGCGGGACATGATGTGGAAAACCAGCTCGCCACGGGCGTAGAGAAGTTGCCGGATCTCCTCGCCGCCGCCGCTGGCCGCCTCCAGGCTGCCGGCACGGTGGCCGCCCATGGCGCGATAGCGCTCGTAGGCATCCCGCAATCCCGCATCGTTGTCTCCTTGGCTCAGCAGCCTTGCCTGTAATGCCGCCCGCCTGCCCATGTGCATGGCCCAACCTTCCGACAGCCACGATAGCTCGCGGGTGATTTCGATTCCCCATGGCACATACAGATGAAAGAGCTCGTGGCCGAGGAACACCGCCACCATGTTGCGGATGGTGTGGTTGGTTTGCGGCAACCCAGGTGCGGTGCCGCCAAAGAGAATCAGGGTACGATTCCAGGCCATGCCGGCGGTCCTCACTCCCCGGTGTGGCCGGGCCTCCGGGGGCAGGGGGGTGAACAGCAACAGCGCCGTCTCGCCGGGAGGCGGGCCGAGATCATGGCGCAATACCCTGACCAGCTGGCTGGTGGTGTTGACCAGGCGGCCCCTGGCCAGCGTCCAATCCGCATGGATGGCCACCGACATTCCTGCCCTGCCGAGAGGTTGTTGTCGGTAGGGCCCCAGCGCGAAGACGCTGAGGGCCGGATCGTCTATCAGGCGGTAGCGGCCGGGCTCCACTTCGGGGGTCACGGAAACGATCTGCCAGCCTTCCGGTAGCTCCCCGCGGGCGAAGCTGATCGTGGCACTGCCGACGGTGCCGGTGGGACGCTCGGCAGGCGCCAGTTCGATCGCCGCTGGCGAGGTGTAGAGCCGCGCCCAGAGGTCGGCGCCGACCAGCAGCAGATGGCGTGAGGAGCGGCTGCTGGCGCGGTGATAGATATCCGCAGGCAGATCGTGGAGGGTGACCCGGTAGTCCAGGAACCAGGGGTCGGTGCCGCCGACATCCACCCGGTAGGCGGCGGTGCCGGCACGGCGCACCGGCAGGCTGGAGCCATCAGCAGCTCGCGCCGAGAGGCCGTCGATGCGACGTGACACTTCGGCCGGGCCGAGGGGGCTCAAACCGAAACCGACCCACACCTTGGGATGCGGGCCACCATCTACCTGCAGGGTCACCTCAACCCCTGGTGGGGTCAGGGCGAGCCGATAATCGAGGTCGGGTGGTATGCTGTCGACGCTGCTGCGCGCGCAAGCGACGGCGATCGTGGCGACAGCGAATGCCGTGGCCGCCAGTGGCTGGTAGCCCACCCGTCCGACCCGGCGGCTCCTGCTCGAATCTCGCTTGCTGCCTAGCCGGTCGTCAACGACCTTCTCTGGCACCGCCTCATCCTCCTTCATCTTCGCTAGCCTGCATTTCTCATCGCGCTACGTCGCGAGGGCTGCGCAGGCGTATTTGACAATACGTCGAGTAGACCGAGCAAGCGCAACGCCGTCGCCGCGGGCCTCTCTGCGCCCGCAGCAGGCGGGCGATGAGTAGAGGGAATCACGCTTGCAGGTTTGACTCTGCGAGGATCGGCACGCAACCTTAGCAGGTTGTGAGGCGTTTTTGGGATTGCGCGTGGCCGACTGTTGCAGCAACCTTCGGGGCTTTCCCTTACCTTGTTCAACGGCCTGTAGTTTGCCGGGAGCCTGTATGTCCAGCGAAGCCGTAGCCCAGGACCTCGACACCCTCTGTATCAACACCCTACGTATGCTGTCGGCCGACGCCGTCCAGAAGGCCAACTCGGGCCATCCCGGCTTGCCGATGGGCACGGCAGCCATGGCCTACGTTCTGTGGACGCGCTTTCTTCGCTACAACCCCGAGAACCCCGACTGGCCGGACCGGGATCGCTTCGTGCTGTCGGCCGGACACGGCTCGATGCTGCTCTATTCGTTGCTGCACCTGAGCGGCTACGACCTACCGCTGGAGCAGCTGCAGCAGTTTCGCCAATGGGGCAGCAAGACACCAGGGCACCCAGAGTACGGCCACACACCGGGCGTGGAAACCACCACCGGGCCCCTGGGCCAGGGATTCGGCAACGCCGTGGGGATGGCGCTGGCAGAGGTCAGATTGGCGGCAGAGTTCAACCGCCCCGACCATCAGCTCGTCGACCATTTCACCTACGTCATCGCCAGCGACGGGGACATGATGGAGGGTGTTCAGTCGGAAGCCGCTTCGCTTGCCGGCCATCTGGGTCTCGGCAAGCTCGTCGTGCTCTACGACGACAACCAGATCACCATCGACGGCAGCACGGCCCTGGCTTTCAGCGAGAAGGTGAACGATCGCTTCGCGGCTTACGGCTGGCACGTGCAGGGAGTCGACGACGGCAACGACCTGGATGCCATCGAGGGAACGCTGTCGCGAGCGCGAGAAGAGGCCGGCCGACCGTCGCTGATCAGTGTACGAAACCACATCGGTTTCGGCAGCCCCCACAAGCAAGACACCTCCAGTGCTCACGGAGAGCCGCTGGGAGAAGAGGAGCTTCGCCTGACCAAGGAGAATCTCGGCTGGCCCTTGGAGCCCGCTTTCCTCATCCCCGGCGAGGCACTGGATCACTTCCGCCAGGCGGTGGAGAAGGGCGCGGGTCTCGAGGCAGGATGGCGGCAACGGCTGCGGGCATACCGGCAGGCGCATCCCGAGCTGGCAGCCGAATGGCAGCGCAGGACGGAAGGGCGCCTCGCCGACGGCTGGGACGAGGATCTGCCGGCGTTCGAAACCGACGACGGCAAGGTGGCCACGCGAGCGGCATCAGGAAAGGTGTTGAACGCGCTGGCGGAACGCTTGCCCGAGCTCATCGGGGGGTCGGCCGACCTGGCGCCCTCCAACAAGACGGTGATCTCGAGCAGCGGTGATTTCGGTCGTGGCGCCTACGAGAACCGGAACCTGCGCTTCGGGATTCGCGAGCACGCCATGGGCAGCATCCTCAACGGTATCGCCCTGCATGGTGGCTTGGTCCCTTATGGTGGGACCTTCTTGATCTTTTCCGACTACATGCGTCCATCTGTCCGTCTGGCTGCCCTCATGGGGATACGGACGATCTACGTCTATACCCACGACAGCATTGCCCTCGGCGAGGATGGCCCCACCCATGAGCCCGTCGAGCAGATGGCGTCGTTGCGGGCAGTGCCCAACCTGACCCTCATCCGCCCGGCCGACGCCAACGAGGTGCGCGAGGCCTGGTGCGTTGCCCTCGAGCACCGCTCCGGTCCGGTTGCTCTGGTATTGACTCGTCAGGGGCTGCCGGTGCTCGACCGCGCCGGTCTCGGGCTGGCCGCCGCCAGGGAGCTGCGACGCGGTGGGTACGTGCTGGCGGATGCGCCTGCGGATGGTCGACCCCAGATCATCCTGCTGGCCACCGGTTCGGAAGTGGAGCCAGCGCTGGAGGCCTGGCAGAGGCTGGTCGCGGATGGCATCGCGGCTCGCCTGGTGAGCCTGCCGAGCTGGGAGCTCTTCGAGCAGCAGGACGAGGAGTACCGTCGCCAGGTGTTGCCGCCGGCGGTGACCGTACGGCTGGCCATCGAGACGGGCACCTCGTTCGGCTGGGAGCGCTACCTCGGCGACGGCGGCGAGATCATCGCCATCGACCACTATGGCGCATCGGCCCCCGGCAGCGTCAACCTGCAGAAGTTCGGCTTCACGGCGGATCAGGTCGAGAGGCGGGCGCGCTCGCTACTGGCCGCAGCCGCCGATAGCTGAAGGGCACGATCGCCAGCAGCAGCAGCGCCGCCATGGCCAGCCAGAACCGCCACGAGCGATAGTTCAAGTTCCCGCCGAGATAGACGTAGGCGAAGTTGCCGGGCAGCATGCCGAGGAAGGTGGCCGCGGCATAGTGGCGCCAGCGGATCAGCGACAGGCCGGCGCCGTAATTGAGAGCCTCGAAGGGCACCAGCGGCACCAGCCGCAGGAAGAAGATGGCCTTGAAGCCGTGGTCGGCGGCCTTGCGGTCGAATCGCTGCAGTCGTCGGCCGGCGAACAGCTCCACAAGGTCCCGGCCGAGCAGCTTTCCCAGGGCAAAGGCGAGGTTGGCGTTGAGGTTCGATCCCAGCACCACCACCAGAAAGCCCAGCTTCCAGCCAAACGCCAAGCCGGAGGAGATCGACAGCACTGCCCCCGGGAACAGCACCAGCCCACCGATCGCATAGATTCCGATGTAGACCAACGGGGCCAGGATGCCGAAGCCCAATACATAGTCCTGGATGGCCTCGGCACTCAGTTCCGCAGGCACGAATCCGAGACTTCGACCGACGACGTAGAATAAAATGAGCAGGACGACCAAAAGGCCGAACTTGAACCAGGCTCGGTAGGATTGCTCAGCTCTCGCCACGGTGCGCTGTCGTCCTCGTCGTTGTCTCGGCTCGGGGCAGAGGGCCGGGGCGAAGGCGCACCCCGATACAGGGACACTAGCCTGCAGTTCTCAACGGCAGTCTGCTACGGTGGCGGAGAGGCGCGCGTCTGCGGCGGGGCACGTGGCTCGGGGGGGCGGCGTACTGCCAGAGTACGCCGCCGCGCCCG
>JBHHYG010000067.1:0-12817 GCA_046757445.1 Acidobacteriota bacterium | reverse complement strand
CGAGCGCGCCCTTTGCCGCGCCCACAGCAGCAAGCCGTTGAGATATGCGGGCTAGCCGTTGTCGGCGAACCGGGCGACGGCGACCACCTGGTCACCCTCGTTCAGCTCGATCACCTTCACCCCTTGGGTGTTACGTCCCTGGAGCTTGATCCCCGCAGTGGCGGTACGGATGAGCTTACCCTGCGCGGTGATCATCATCACCTCATCCTCACCGTCGACCAGCTTCTCCCCGGCGACAGGGCCGTTGCGCGGGCTGGCCTTGATGTCGATCAAGCCTTTGCCACCGCGATGCTGGAGTCGATACTGGGCAACCTCGGTGCGCTTTCCGTATCCGTTCTGCGTGACGGTGAGGATTGCTCCTGCCCGTTGAACTGTCTCCACGCCCACCACTACATCCCCCTCGGCGAGCCTGATTCCTCTAACCCCCATCGTGTCGCGTCCCATCGACCTGCACTCCTTCTCCGGGAAACGAATCGACTTGCCTTGATAAGTGCCCAGGAAAATGTCCTGGTGTCCATCGGTGAGCTTTGCCGAAAGGAGCCGGTCGCCCTCCTGGATCTTGATGGCGATGATTCCCGAGACCTTGGGGTGGGAGAAGGCGTTGAGTGGAGTCTTTTTGACCAACCCTTGTTCGGTTGCAAAAACGATGAAACGCTTGTCGTCGAAGCCGGCCACCGGAAGAATGGCGGCCACTTTTTCATCTCGATCAAGACGCTTCAACAAGTTGGCAATAGCCTTGCCGCGGCTCGCCGGGCCCGCCTGCGGCAGGCTATATACCTTCAGCCAATAGCCCATTCCCCGCTCTGTGAAGACCATCAGGTGGGAGTGCGTAGAGGCCGTGAACAGCTGCTCGACGAAGTCGCCTTCTTTGGTAACCGCCCCGAGCCGGCCTTTCCCTCCACGCCGTTGCTGCCGGTAGAGCGTCAACGGCGTGCGCTTCACATAACCAGCGTGCGAGCAGGTTATTACCATCTCCTCCTCGGCGATCAGGTCTTCGACCGTAAAGTCGCGGGCACCGTGCACGATTTCCGTTCGCCGCGTATCAGCGAACTTTTTCTTGATCTGCTGCAGTTCGGCGACGATAAGGTCCAGGAGCTTGCGCTCAGCAGCGAGGATGCTTTCCAGTCGGCCGATCTCCGCCTTCACCTCCTTAAGCTCGGCGAGGATCTTCTTGCGTTCCAGGCCTGTCAGGCGCTGCAGCCGCATGTCCAGGACGGCCTGCGCCTGCGACTCGGTCATCTTGTAGCGCTTGATCATCTGTGCCTTGGCGCTGCCTGGATCTTTGGCTCCACGGATCAGCTTGATGATGGCGTCGAGATGATCGAGGGCGATCTTCAGCCCTTCGAGGATGTGGGCGCATGCTTCGGCCTTTCTGAGATCGAAGAGGGTCCGTCGCGTTACCACCTCGCGGCGGTGTTCGATGAAAGCACCCAGCATCTCCTTCAGGTTGAAGACCTTCGGCACACCCTCGACGATCGCAAGCAAGATGATGCCGAACGATCCTTCCATTTGCGTCGCGCTGTAGAGGTTGTTGAGCAGTACCTCGGGTTCTTCTCCCCGCTTCAACTCGATCACCACCCGCACACCCTCGCGGCTGCTCTCGTCTCGTATGTCACTTATCCCTTCGAGCTTCTTTTCCTTCACCAGCCTGGCTATCTGCTCGATCAGTTTGGCCTTGTTGACCTGGTAGGGAATCTCGCTGACGATGATGCGGTCACCGCCTCTCTTGGTGCGCTCGATGTCCGCGCGGGCGCGCACGCGAATGATTCCTCGGCCTGTCTTGTATGCAGAGACGATGCCGGCGGCACCGTAGATGATCCCGGCGGTGGGGAAATCCGGCCCCGTGATGTGCTCCCTCAAGGCATCGATGGAGGCATCCGGGTGGTTGATCAGTTCGATGCTGGCATCGATCACCTCACCCAGGTTGTGGGGAGGGATGTTCGTGGCCATGCCGACAGCAATGCCGCTGGCGCCATTGACGAGCAAGTTCGGGAAGCACGCTGGCAGTACCACCGGCTCTTCGAGCGAACCGTCGTAGTTGGGGGAGAAGTCGACGGTGTCCCTGTCGAGGTCGCCGAGCAGCTCGTGGGCCAAGCGGGTCATGCGCACTTCGGTGTACCGCATCGCCGCCGCCGGGTCGCCGTCGAGGGAACCGAAGTTTCCCTGACCGTCAACAAGCGGATACCTCAGCGAGAAATCCTGGGCCATCCGGACGATGGTGTCGTAGACCGCTGACTCGCCATGAGGATGGAACTTGCCGATCGTATCCCCGACGACGCGGGCGCTTTTCTTGTACGGCTGGTTCCAGTGGTTGTTGAGCTCGTGCATCGCGTAGAGCGTTCGCCGATGCACAGGCTTGAGCCCATCGCGGACGTCGGGTAGGGCACGTCCGATGATCACGCTCATCGCATAGTCGAGGTAGGAACGTTTTACTTCTTCCTCGACCGTTACGGGTGTTTTTTGTTCTACTACGTCCATTTATGATCGCTAAATGTCGAGGTTCTCCACCTCGTGCGCATGTGCCTCGATAAATGCGCGGCGTGGCTCTACCTTGTCACCCATGAGGATCGTCACGATCTCATCTGCCACCACTTCGTCCTCGATATTTACCTGCTTCAACCTTCTCGCCTCAGGGTTCATCGTCGTCTCCCACACCTGCTCTGCGTTCATTTCACCGAGCCCCTTGTATCGCTGGAGCGTGATGCCTTTCTTCGCCGCGGCCATGAGGTGAGTTAACAATTCCTCTTTCGACCCGAGTGTTACCTCAACGGCACCATTGTTGTAGACGGTAAAGGGTGGCCGATGGAACTCGGTAAGCTCTTGGTACAAGGAAAAGAGAGACCGGTACTCCGGACTGTCGACCAGCGCATAGCTCACGCGCACCCTGCCGGCTACCGTCTCGCTGTCGCCACTGACCAACAGTTCGTACAGATTGTGCTCCTCGTCGTGCTGCAATTCCGCCCCGTACCCTTGCTTTTTCAATGTCTTTTGTAGCGACACCAGATCAGTCTTCGTCTCGAACTGCTTCTTATATCGAAATCCGTTAGCACACAGTAGCTCGATCAACTTCTGCCAATAGTCATGTTTGCGTAACTTCTGGATGTAGAACCGATAGAGGTCGAGTCTCTCCAGCCGCTTGACCAACATCTTGCCACTGAATTTCTTCTTCGATGCCTTACACTCCACGCGCCGCTTGTCGGCGACTCGATCGACCAGGTACTCGGTCATTTGTTTCTCGTCGGGAAGGTACAGGTGCTGTTTCCCCACCTTGACACGGTAGAGGGGTGGCTGGGCGATGAACAGGTGCCCGTGATCGATCAATGGACGCATCTGGCGGAAGAAGAAGGTCAGCAAGAGCGTACGGATGTGGCTGCCGTCGATGTCAGCGTCGGCCATCAGGATGACCTTGTGATACCGGAGTTTGGAGATGTCAAAGACCTGATCGCCGATGCCAGTGCCTAGGGCGGTAATGATAGTGCGGATCTCTTCGTTGGAGAGCATTTTGTCAAGGCGTGCCTTCTCGACATTGAGCACTTTGCCTCGCAGCGGCAGCACCGCCTGGTGCCTACGGTCGCGCCCCTGCTTCGCCGTACCGCCGGCAGAATCTCCTTCGACGAGAAACAGTTCGGCCCTTTCCGGTGAGCGCTCCTGGCAGTCAGCTAGTTTGCCGGGCAGAGCGGCCCCGTCCAGCGCCCCTTTGCGTCGCGTCAGCTCCCTTGCCTTTCGCGCGGCATCACGCGCCCGTGCCGCCTCGATCGCTTTACCCACTATACGGTTGGCGGCTTTCGGGCTCTCTTCGAAGAAAGCGCCCAGGTGCTTGTTGACAACTTGTTCCACCAAGCCTTTGACTTCGCTGTTGCCCAGCTTCGTCTTGGTCTGTCCCTCGAACTGCGGCTCCGGGACCTGCACCGAAACGACCGCCACCAGCCCCTCGCGCACGTCTTCACCCTGGAAGTTACGTATGTCTTTGAGCTATCCTCTCTGTTGCGCGTAGGCGTTAATGGTGCGCGTGAGGGCAGCCTTGAACCCTGTCAGGTGTGTGCCCCCTTCCCTGGTATTGATGTTGTTGGCGTATGAGAAGACCGTCTCCGAGAACTTGTCGTTGTACTGGAGAGCGATATCGACAGTTACGCCTTCCCGCTTGGAGCGGAAGCTAATGGGTGGTTTGTGAAGTGTGTTTTTGTTGCGGTTGAGGCTCTCGACGAACTCCACAATTCCGCCCTCGTAGTAGAAATCGTTTTCCCGGTCGTCGCGCTCATCGACGATGCGAATGTGAAGGCCATAATTAAGAAAGGCGAGTTCACGCAGTCTTCCGGATATCGTCTCGAAGGTAAAATCCAGTTGGTCGAAGATCTGGGGGTCTGGGCGGAAAGTGACTTTCGTTCCCGTCTTCTTGGTTTTTCCCACCTTCTTGAGCTGCTCCAGCGGCTTCCCGCGTGCATAGCTCTGTGAATAGGTGGCCCCGCCTCTCCAAATCTCTAGTTGCAGCCGCTCTGACAGAGCGTTGACGACTGAAACACCAACGCCATGTAGCCCTCCAGAGACCTTGTACGCCTGCTTGTCAAACTTGCCGCCGGCGTGCAACATCGTCATCACTACTTCTGCCGCCGGTCTTTTTTCTGTCTTATGCAGATCGACGGGAATTCCTCTACCGTTGTCCTCGACGGTCACAGAGTTGTCCAGGTGCACAGTTACCAATATCTCTGTGCACTGTCCCGCCAAGGCCTCGTCGACACTATTATCGACAACCTCGTATACCAGGTGGTGTAGCCCCTCCAGGCCAGTGGTGCCGATGTACATCGCAGGCCTGCGCCGTACCGCTTCCACGCCCTCTATGACTTTGATGGTGCTGGCGTCGTAGCTGCTTGCGGCCGTTTTTCTTTGCGCTGCTTTCTTCTTTTTAGCCATTCGCCTACTTGTTCCGCTGCAGCTCGAAGGCCCCGCTCTGGACGCCCTTATCAAGGCCACACCTGTGCTGCCAGGGCCTCTCTTGGAAGAAGTCTAATTATACCTGCCCGGAGCCCAGATTCCCACCTTTTGCGGGTCTTGATGGGGCACTGTAATTTGTTGATTTTAAGGAACTTGCTCGGCTATCGACTATCTGTCCCGACTACGTTCTCATCGGCATCACGACATACTGATACAGAGACTTTTCCCTGGCCTCTTTTGCCGGCAGGAAGAGTGCCTGGCTTGCAGGGTCTTTAAGGTGCAGCACGATGCTGTCGGTACCTACGGATGCCAGAAAATCTAGCAGGTACTGGGCATTGAAGCTAATCTGCATCTCCTCCCCATTATATGTGATGGTCACGCTCTCCTTCGCCTCTCCGAGCTCCGGATTGCTCGACTCCACGACCGCTTCATTCTTCGAAAAGCTGAACTTCACCGCCCTTGATCGCTCACTTGCCAGCAGGCTTACCCTGCGTAGCGCTGCTGACATCTCTTCGGTCTGGAAGCGAGCCTCTACTGGGTTGTCTACGGGTATGACTTTCTCGTAGGCTGGAAATTGCCCCTCTATGACCCTGCTTGCTAGGGTTCTGTGTCCAATGTTGAAAAACAGGTGGTGCTCATCTTGGCCAAACAACAGCTCCTCTCCGTTACCAAGGCTGCGAAGCTCTACCAGCGTTTTCCTCGGAACAATCACCCTCACCTCCAGGCTGTCTTCTTCTAGCTTGCTCTCCACCACTGCCAGCCGATGAGAGTCCGTTGCCACCATGCGCACCGTTCCCCCGGCCATTTCCAGCAGGGCTCCATTGAGTGCATACCTGGCGTCTTCTCTCGTCACTGCAAAGATTGTCCTTCCTATAAGCTCTTTGAATCCTCTGTAATTGAGCTTCACTGCGCCACTAAAGTCCATCTCGGGAACCTCTGGGAAGTCTTCTGGGGGCAACCCGACAAGCCTGAACTGCGCCTTACCACAGCGAAGCTCCAGCCAGTTTCCCTCTTCTAAAGCAACCTCGATCTCCTCCTCCGGCAACGAGCGCACGACCTCGAAAAGTTTCTTGGCTGATACCGTTATTCCCCCGCTGGCCTCTACAGCTGATTCGCAACCGGCCGTAAGGCTTACTTCAAGATCAGTCGCTGCTAATGTCAACCAACCTTCCTTGGCGCGGAGCAGAATGTTCGAGAGAATCGGAATGGTCTTTTTCTTCTCAGCTATACCCTGCAGAAACTGTAGTTCGTTAAGGAGAGCTGCTTGGCCTACACGGAAGCGCATGAGCTACGACTCCTTAATAAAGACAGACAAAAAGATAGTAGTAGTAGTAGTAGGGATGTGAGTTGCTGGGAAAAGCGCTGAGATAGAGTACAGGTAAGATCTGGGGACGCAAGAAAGAGTGGAAGGAGGAATAGATATGGTCGAGCCTGAGCGCATGGAGTGATAATCACATGCGATTGACAGGGACTGGCCAGCGAAGCTGTCGAAATCGACTCGTGTCATTGTAGGGCCTCCAAAAGGCTGTGGACGACGCGGTGGACATCATCGTTGATGTGGCAGTCATGCTCCACCTTCCTAACGGAGTGGATGACGGTAGTGTGGTGTTTACCACCGAAGGCGCGGCCGATCTCCGGCAGCGAGTGGTTAGTTAGCTGTTTGCAAAGAAACATGGCGATCTGGCGCGGGTGAGTTATGCGGCGGGCGTTACTTTTGGAGCAGAGCTCGCTGCGCCGGAGGCCGAAGTAGTCCGCAACGTTTTTCTGAATGTGCTCGATGGTGATGGAGCCAGCCTTGGAGTTGAGGGTGTCACGGAGAACACTCCGTGCAAGGACGGCCGAGATAGGCTCAGCAGTCAGGGAGGAGTAGGCGATGAGGCGAATTAGCGCACCCTCGAGTTCGCGGATATTACTCTTGCTGGCGGTGGCAATGTAGAGAAGCACATCGCTGGGGATAACGACCCCTTCTGCTTCTGCTTTTTTCTTCAGGATGGCAACCTTGGTCTCTAGGTCCGGGGGCTGGATGTCTGCCAGTAAGCCCCAGGCAAAGCGGGAGCGAAGGCGCTCCTCGAGGGTGGGGATTTCCTTGGGAGGCGAGTCGCTGGTGAGGACGATCTGTCGCTGAGCATCGTAGAGGGCATTGAATGTGTGAAAGAACTCCTCCTGTGTACGCTCCTTACCCGCGAGGAACTGGATGTCATCAACGAGCAGGACATCGATGTTGCGGTATTTCTCGCGGAACTCGAAGGTGCGGTCATAGCGGATAGAGTTAATCAGCTCGTTCATGAAACGCTCAGAGGACAGGTAGACGAGGCGCAGGTTGGTGTTGTGAGCCAGGATGTGGTGTCCGATGGCGTGCATGAGGTGCGTTTTTCCGAGGCCCACACCACCGTAGAGGAAAAGGGGGTTGTACGAGCGAGAAGGGCTCTCGGCGACGGCGCGCGCCGCAGCATGAGCGAACTGATTGGACGTGCCAACGACGAAGGCAGAAAAGCGGTATTTCGGGTTAAGGGGCGCCGAAAAGGGATCCAGCCCGGGCTCTACCCCAACGGAGGCCCTGGAAGCCGACCGAAGCCTAGGGTCTCGAGCAGCCGCAGCAGTAGGCGCGGCCCGAGACTTCAGCCCCGGCAGCGTGAACTCGACCCGCAGATCGCCACCCTGGATCTCTTGCAGCTCGTCCAGGGATTCCCGGATCAGCGAACCATAGTGATCGCGGAGCCACTCCCGGAAGACCTCGTTAGGAACGGCGACGTGCAGCGTCTCTTGGTCCTGCCAGGCAAGCGAGGTGGGCCGAAACCAGGTGTTGAAACTGTGTGGATCCAGCTTCGTTTCCAGCCTCGAAAGAACGCTTTTCCAGAGATCCATCGTTAATTAGCGAATGCGCTGTCAGCCTGGCTTCAACGAACAAAGCGGCCGCAAGAAAGTTTCGGCCACCGCGAGGCGAAGCTGGTTTTTCACACCATTTTCCACAGCTGTGGAAAACAGAAAAACCCCTCTTACCATGGGCAGTTAAAGCCCAACGTACCGAACAGCATGTGGGAGGCTGGCAGCCACTCGCCGGAGAGCGGCGGCACTATACCATGAGGAAAATGGCGGTGCAACGAGGAAGAGCGGCGGCGCATCAGGAAGCGAAGACAGAACGACTACGGACGAAAACAAGACCAATCTCCGGCGCACCGAATGAAGAACCCCGCCAAGGCCGCCAGGAGATGCCTCGAGCGGGTCCACACGGCCCCATCGCTTGACCCGCAGGCCAGGGAGATGTAGGGTAAGTCGTTTGACGGCGATGAGCGCTCGGGAGCACGTCGCGCACCGTATCCATGGCTGCTAGCTTGGCTCTGTTGTGAGCCCGTCTCGGCGTCAGGCTCCACGACAAACCGAAAACCATGAAGAGGACGTACCAGCCGAATAACCGGCACCGTCACAAGGTGCACGGATTTCGCGCCCGCAAGCGCAGCAGGGGCGGTCGAGCGACGCTGCGCCGCCGCCGCCGTAAGGGCCGCCGGCGGTTGGTGCCGTCCTAATTTGCCCATCGCCTGACGGACGGGACGTGCAGGCCATTGAAGCTACAGGGCCTTCCCGCAGCCCAACGACTCCGCAAGCGCCGCGACTTCGAGAGAGCCTACGCAGAAGGCCACAAGGTCGTGATCCGAGAGTTCGCGCTATACGCTTACCCCAATCGATCGGCAAACAGCCGCCTCGGTGTCACCGCGACGCGGCGGCTGGGGAAGGCGGTCATCCGCAATCGGGCCCGACGCTTGATCCGCGAGGCTTATCGAAAGAACCGGTACCGGCTGCCGCCCGGCTACGATTACGTCGTTGTCGCTCGCAGGCCCTTGCTGTTGCTGAAATCGACGGAAGTGGAGCCTCTCCTAGTGAATGCCGCAGCGCGCGCAACGGGCCCAGCTAAATGACGCTGCGGCGAGCATTGATCGTACTGATCCGCATCTATCAGCTGACGCTGTCACCATGGCTGGGAGCGAACTGCCGCTACCTTCCCAGTTGCTCTAGTTACGCATGCCAAGCTATCGAGCAGCGCGGCGCAGCGCGCGGTGTGTGGTTGGCGGTGGCTCGACTGCTCCGCTGCCATCCGTTCGCAGCGGGAGGTTACGACCCGGTCCCGGCAGGCCGGGGAGAGGTTGAGCGCCATGCAGGCTGAGGGTGGCCCCAATATGGAGCTGCGGGCTCTGCTGGCGGTGGCCCTCTCCCTCATTGTCCTGGTGGTCTCCCAGTACATCTTTACCGCGCCACCCGCAGGCGACATTGGCTCCCAAACGGAGCCGGCGCCGCCGGCCTTGACAGAGAGTAGAGGCGCCGAGGTGGCTGAAGGCGCCGAGCCGCTTGAAGGCGGGGGGACGAATCGAGCCGATGAGCCACTCGAGCGCGTAGCTGCGGACGCGGAGGAGAAAGTTATCATTGAGACCCGAGAATTGCGGGCGACACTGAGCAGTCGCGGCGCGATGATCTCCAGCCTGATACTCAAGGGATACCGTGGCAACGACCGTGGCCCGCTGGAGATGGTGCTGGGAACCTTTGCCGGAGCTGGGCAGCTGCCATTAGCGCTTTCCACCCCCGAGGAGCCAGCTATTGCCAGCGCCGCCAACCAAGGGATTTATGTCGTCAGCGTCGAGGGGGGAGCATTACGCAACGGGGTGCATACGGTAGTTGAAGGGCTGGTGACGGTGCGCCTCCGCTGGGCTGATGGGGCTGGCTGGCAAGTGGAGAAAACCCTTTCCTTCTTGCCCGAGGGATATCTGCTGCGGCTGCAGGTAAAGGCGCGCGCGCCGAGCGGCACGCCAATCTATGTGAACTTTGGGCCGGGGCTGGTGGAAGGCGGCGACAACAGCCGCTCCCGGTATCTCACCATAGGTGGCGTGCTGCTACGCGACGACGATGTCGAGCATTGGCCAGCGAGCAAGCTGGAAGAGCCCCAGGTCATCGACGGACAGCTAAGCTGGGCCGGACTGGAAAGCAAGTATTTCACCTCTCTCTTCGTCGGCCCCGGAGCGGGGCCGCTGCGTTTCAGCGCCGTACCGTGGCCGGCGCCGCTCCAAGGAAGCGAGCAAGCACCGGTGAGCCAGGGGTCGTCTGCGGCGCCACCTCCTCCTGGCGCCGCGGTCGTGCTGGTCAGCCTGCACGTGCCGCCTGATGGCCTGCAGACCCCTGTCTATATGGGACCGAAACAATACGACCTGCTTGCCGCGCACGGCAGTCAGCTGCAAAAGGCAGTGGACTTCGGCTTCTTCGGCTTTCTCGCTTACCCACTGCTGCTAGCGCTGAAGTGGATCCACAGCTTCATCGGCAACTATGGGGTGGCGATCATCCTGCTGACCGTTTTCATCAAGATTGCTTTCTTACCGTTGACGCATAGTTCGATGAAGTCGATGCGGAAGATGCAACAACTTCAACCCCAGATGGCGGCGATCCGAGCCCGTTACAAGGGGGTCAAGGACATGCAGAAGCGGCAGCAGATGAACGCCGAGGTAATGGAGCTGTACAAGAAGCATGGGGTGTCGCCGCTCGGCGGTTGCCTGCCGATGCTCTTGCAGATGCCGGTGCTCTTCGCCTTCTACGCCCTCCTGTCGGTAGCCATCGAGATCCGCCAGGCGCCGTTCGCTCTCTGGGTGACGGACCTGTCCAACCACGACCCGTACTATGTGCTGCCCATCCTCATGGGCGTAAGTATGTACGCCCAGCAGCGCATGTCACCGACGAGCGCGGACCCCATGCAGGCACGCATGTTTCGGCTCATGCCGGTGATGTTCACGATCTTCTTTCTCGGTTTGCCGAGTGGTCTGGTGCTGTACTGGCTAGTGAACAACCTGCTGGGAATTGCCCAGCAGCTGCACATCAACCGCCAAATCGAAGCCTCTGGAGCGACAATTCCGGCGGCCCCCGCGAGGGGCAAGGAAGGCCAGAAGGGCAAAGGGGGCAAGCGGAACAAGCGAGGAAAGCGATGAGCGAAAGGATTTTCGAAGCTGATACGGTGGCTGCGGCTCTGGAGAAGGCAGCGCGGGAGCTGGACACCAAGCAGGAAGAGCTCGAACACCGGGTTATCGAGGAAAGAACCAAGGACTTCTGGGGCCTCGATGATCGTTTCGTGCGCGTGCAGGTCTGGGTAGCAGGGCAACTTCCGACGCCGACGCCGGAGCCGGAGGAAGAAGACGAAAGCCAGGAGGCCGCCATGGAGGCTGATGGCGAGGCCGGAGGGGCACCGTTGGAGGCATCAGGCGAGGCTGGACCGACGACGACGGCTGCGCCGCTAGCGGAGGGTTACCCGCCGGCGCAGACGAAGGTGCCGGAAGGTGTCGCTGGCCAGGGATCCGGCGCAGGCGGTGGCGCGGAGATGGCGGGGAGCAGCCCGGGGGCGGCGGCGGCAGCAGAGGATGGAGACAGCGAGATGCTCTCCGACCCCGAGGGTGAAATCGAAGGTCTGCTCGAGAGAATTTTTCAGGAAATGAGTTTCGACTGCAGCGTAGCCCTGCAACTGGAGGCAGACGCCTACTCGGTCCTGGTCAATGGGCAGGACAAGGATTTGCTGCTGGAGGGACAAGGGCGGGCACTGTCGGCGCTGGAGTTGATCCTCAACCATGCGTTCCGGCACCGGCTCCCTGAGGGCAAGAAAATCAGGGTCGACGCGGGCGACTTCCGCTCGCGGCGGGAAGAGGAGCTCCGAGACCTGGCTTTTCAGGTAGCGCACAGCGCCAAGCAGAGCGGCTCGACGCAGGAGACGCAGCCCCTGAACCCGTACGAGCGACGGCTAGTCCACCTTGCCCTAGCCGACGATGCCGAGGTGACGACGCGCAGCAGGGGCAGCGGCTTTCTCAAGAACGTCCAGGTCATTCCCCGTGGCGGCGGCCGAGTTTACCGATAGAAGTGGCCGCCGATTCGAAGCTGGCCAGCAGCGTGGCGGCGGCCTTCAGGAAATGGCGCGTGCCGCTGGAGCCTGAGCAGGCGGGGACCTTGGGGATCTATCTCGAGCTGCTGGAACACTGGAACGAGGCGGTGAGCTTGACCTCGATCCGCGACCGACCGATGGCCATTCTGCGCCACTTCGTGGAACCGGCCATGTCGCTACCTCTTCTCGGAGGCGCCGGTCCGATCCTCCTGGATGCTGGCTCCGGAGCCGGTATTCCGGGGCTACCGCTGAAGGTCCTCGATCCCGATCGGGTTTGTCGCCTGGTGGAGTCGAACGGGCGCAAGGCGACGTTTCTCCGCGAGGTGGTCGAAACCCTGGGGTTGGAAGGGGTGGAGGTCATCGAGGGGCGGCTGGAAGAGTTGGTCGGTTGCGGCCGTCTGAGCACGCCCGTGCACCTTCTCACGGCGCGCGCCTGGAGCGGCTGGGGAGGTCTGCTCGGTCTGGGGGCGAGGCTGATGGTTCCCGGCGGGCGGGCGGTGATCTTCGTGGGTGAGGAGACCCTCAGAGCACTGCGCCGGCACCTGGGTGCCGGTGCCGAGCAGGTGCCGGTGGCCGCCACGGAGGATGATTGGGCGCCCGCGACGCGAGCGGGATGGCGAATCCGCCGGGTGCTGCCGTTACCGCACCTGGATCGTGGCTGGGTTGTGGCGCTGGAACTACCGAAAGAGTAGTAGTTCGGGGATCTGTTCCACGTGGAACGCTGTTGGGCCGATGGCCATCACAGGAGGAGGCTGGCGGGCAACGCCAGCCAGCAAAGAGCGGCAATGGCAAGGGTGGTTGCGGTGGCGAACCAAAAGGGCGGTGTCGGCAAGACGACCACCGCTGTCAACCTCGCGGCCAACCTGGCCGCGGCGGAGTGGTCCACGCTGCTGATCGACCTCGATCCCCAGGGCAACGCCAGCAGCGGCCTCGGCATCGCCCTCTCCGAGGGCGATGGCCCGCCGCGCCTGGATGATGGCCTCCAACCCT
>JBHHYG010000066.1:0-12998 GCA_046757445.1 Acidobacteriota bacterium | reverse complement strand
ACGCGCCCCTTCCCGCGCCCGCAGCAGCAAGCCGTTGAGATATGCGGGCTAGCCCTCATGAGTACGGTAACGTTCGTGGCAAGCCTCAATCGACTTACTCTACCAAAAGAGGTTCCTTCGAGGCTCCGGCCTCGTCCTCCCGGCTCTCCATGATGAGCTCACGGCAACAAGCCGGCACCCTGTTCCTGGTCGCCACGCCGATCGGCAACCTCGAGGACATCACACTGCGCGCCCTGAAAGTGTTGCAGCAGGTGGAGCTGATCCTCGCTGAGGATACGCGCCGCACCCGGAAGCTGCTCTCCCACTACCAGATTCACACCCCCAGCCGCTCGCTTCACGAGCACAACGAGGTTTCACGGGTTCCGGCGCTGGCCCGGCGACTCGCCGACGGCGCACAACTGGCGCTGGTCAGCGACGCCGGCATGCCAGCGATCTCCGATCCAGGTTACTACCTGGTGCGGGGAGCCATCGAGGCCGGCGCCACCGTCGTGCCGGTCCCTGGCCCCAGCGCCGTCCTCGCCGCGCTGGCCGCCTCGGGCTTGCCTAGCGACCGCTTCACCTTCGTCGGCTACCTTCCAGGCCGGCGTGGGGCCCGGCGTCGCAGCCTGGCCGGGCTGCAAGCCGAGCCCGGAACCCTTATCCTTCTCGAGTCGCCCCGGCGTCTAGCGGGCGCACTCTCGGACGCGGCCGAGATCCTCGGCGAGCGGCCGGCGGTGGTGGCGCGTGAACTGACCAAAGTACACGAGGACTTCAGCCGTGGCACGCTGGCCGAGCTTGCTGCCCATTTCGCCGACGGCGAGGCGCGCGGCGAGATCACGCTGTGCATCGGCGGCAACCGGGAGCAAACCCCGACTGGGCGCGAACCAGGGGCAAAGCGCCTTCCCTGCCCGGAGGAACATTTCAATCTTCTGCAACGGCAGGGAGTGGGAAAGAAGGTGGCTCTCCGCCGGGTAGCCCGGGAGCATGGCCTGAGTCGCAGGGATCTCTATCAACGGCTCATCATCGAGGGCGAGAAGCCAAACGGAGTCGATTCCCAGGAGGACAAGTGATGTCGTTGCGGTTCCACACGTTATCTGCGCTGCTCGGTGCCCTGACCATCCTCGCCTGCGCCCCCCCCACGGCCGAGGATCTGGTGGCCGGTATTCTGGCGACCCGCAACCAGTTCGAGGTGCGCCTTAACTCCTGGGTGGAGCGGGAGGACGGCGGGGCCCAGCCCTACTTGTACCTGGACGTGCTGGTGGTCAAGAACACGCAGGCACCGCTGGGCACGCTCACCGTCATGGCGGAGCAGCTCGACGCCGAAGGCAACACTCTGGCCCGGCAACGGCTGGCGCTCGACGTTTCCGGCCTCGAAAGCAGCCTGTCCCAAAGCCTCACCCTCGAGGTCCGACCGGCCATCGAGGGGGTCGACGGCCTTCGCCTCTATATCGAGCCGTCGCCGCCACGGTCGGATTGGGATCAGTTTCCCGAGCTCGAGCAGGTACGACCGCGCGGCTAGCGCCTGGCAGCCAGTTCCTCCACCATCTCCACCGTGCGCTCGCAGGAAACCGCGTGCCACGAGTTCAGACACCCCAGCAGGGAGGAGTGACCGTGTTCCTGGCAATTGCCACATTCACTCGGGGTGTTGGCCAGTAGCTCGGTGGGCAGCTCGCGAGCGGTGCGGTAGGCGGCGACCATGCGATCGAACGAGGCCGGGTCAACGACCTTGTTGCGAAAGCTCGGATAATAGGCACTGTCGCCCTCATCGTACTGCAAGCGCTTTACCGTCGTCCGTAGATCTTCTCGCACCTTGCGCGAGACCTCCGCCGAGTAGCGAGCCGACACCGACTTGACGTACTCGACCGCCGCTTGCCACAAGTCCGCAGGGATACCGCGCTTGCTCTGCTGGGCGTAGGCTTCCATACGGGCGAGGGACCGATCCCACTCCTGCGCCGAATGCATCGCCGGCTGCGGCGGCTGGTGGCAATCCGAGCATACATTGACGTAGGCACGGGCGTTGGGGAGATGGCCCAGCGGCAGCTCTTGCAAGATCTGGGAGGCAACCGCCTGGCGGTAACGGTTCTTCACTGCCGTCTGCACCGCCACGGGATTGTCCTCGCCGCGGCGACGCTGGGCTTCGTATAGCTGTCCGGCGAGCAGCGCCTCCTCGGTACATGTAGCACAGTTGGCGGCGTGCTGGGATCGATAGCAGTCGAGCAGGCCACCATGGCCGTAGAGCTCACACGGACAGTAGCAGGGGATTCCCGCCAGCAACTCCGGGGTTGTGGCCGCAATGCGATAGGCGGTGGGAATTTTCTTCAGCGCATCGAGGGGTGGGAACTGCTTTGTCTCCTTCTTCCCGTCTGCCCCCTGTTGGAGGGTAGCGGACCCTCCGCCGGCAGGGCTTCGGGTCACTCCTGCCGCCGCCGCCACTGTGCTTCGTCCCTCGCCGGCGATCACGCGCATGGTTCCGCCCACAGCCAGGCTAGCCCCAGCCAGCGCGGTTACCGACACCAGCACCCACCATCGCTGCTTCATCAATCCTCCTCTTGGTCCCATCGGCGCCGCAAAATGCGACGGCCCAGTGAAGGACTGTAGGCGCTCGAGGCACCGGTTGCTCTAGCTGAGGAGATGGCCGACTCCATGGCCGCCATCTTGGAGTCGAGGTCGTCCAGATAGTGAAGTGCCAGGGCCTCGGGGGTGACCGGCAACACCGGCGCGCCGTGTTCCTGAATGCCGTGATGGCTTGCTAGCAGATGCAACAGGTGGCTCTTCAACGACGCTGGAAATTCGTCGAGCCTATCGATCAGATTCGAGACCCGATCTGTCTCCAGTAGAAGATGGCCCACCAGGCGCCCCTCCTCCGTGTAATCGAAAGCACGCTCGTAGGACAACTCCCAGATCTTGCCGAGGTCGTGCAGGCAGGCACCGGCTACCAGGAGATCGCGGTCGAGCGTAGTGTAGTGCTCAGCGACTTTACAAGCCAACTTCACCACCGATAGGGTGTGTTCGAGCAATCCTCCGAGGTAAGCATGGTGGAGCTTGACCCCACCAGGAGCGCGCCGGAATCGTGCCGAGATCTCGGGGTCGCCGAAAACAGCCTGCAAGAGGCTGCTCAGGTGCTCGTTGCGGACCGTTGCCACCAGCTCGAGCAACTCCCGGTACATGGCGTCAGCTTCCCCAGCGGCAGCGGGGAGGAAGTCGGAGGGATCGATGCCACTGGTCTCGACCGGTTCCAGCCTCTCCACTTTCAGCTGCGCGCTCGACTGCCAGGTGTCCACAACTCCATCAACCAGCACGTACTGGCCCGCCCTGACCTGCTTTGCGGCCCGCTCGGCACCGTTCCACAGGCGGCCAGGGATGTGGCCGCTCTTGTCGGATAGCTCTAGCGCCAGATAGGGAACGCCCCGTTGCGTCGTGCGCACATCACAGCGGTTCAGCAGGAAGATCGAGCGCACCTGCTCGCCCACAGCGAGTTCGGCGACGTAGCGCTTAGCGATGTTCGCCGGCAGGGTTGGCTGTCTCGACATCACCCCAGTCTTCAAACAGGTTTGCATACTCCGGCGCAAGGACCTCGATGTAGCTCTGGTCACGCAGCTCTTTGGTGTACTTTTCGAGCCGTTCCGACTGTTTCTTGGCCATCACTGTCTGCTCGATCTCGCTGGCGACTTCTTCCAGGGCGTGCTGCTTCTCCTCACGCCTGTCTAGAAGCTGGATGAGGTGATAGCCGAACTTCCCCTTTATCGGCTCAGAGTACGTTCCCGGTGACAGCCCGCGCAGGGCGTCTGCGAGCTCGGACTGCAAGTCTTCTACCGAAACCCAGCTGACATTGTCGCCGCCGAATAGCTGAGCGCCCTCGTACTTGGGGGCCACGGCACTCATCGACACGCCGCTTCTGAGCTCGGCCAGAGCTGCCTCGGCCGTGCGGGCGACGGTTTCCTCGTCCTTGCCCTCGAGCAAGAAGATGATCTGCTGGAACAGCACCTGCTCCGGCTCTCGGAACTGGTCCAGATGCGCCTCGTAATACTCCTGCATCTCACTTTGCGAAACGAAGATCTGGCGGTAGACCTCCTGGTACAGCAGGCTCTGCCGCAAGTAATTCTTGCGCAGCTCGTCGCGCAGCATCGGCAAGGAGATACCGTCCGTTGCCAGGGCCTGCTCGAGCTCGCCTTGCGAGCTGATGTTGTTTTCCTGCATCAGCCGCGACAATGCCCGATCAATATCGTTGGCGTCAGCCGTGATACCGAGCTCCTCCGCCTTTTGCTGCACCATCAGTGTCTCGACCATGCCCCCTAGCTGCGCTAGTCGCAGGTTCGGCTCCTGCGCCTCCAACTGTTCAGGCGGTATCTGCCCACGCAGGCGTTCCATGCTATCGGCAAACTCCTTCTCCAGCTGGCTCTGTAGAATTGCCTCACCGTTGACCCTGACAACGATCCTGTCGATGATGCCCCCCTTCGAGACGGCGACGGCCTCTTGAGGGACCGGCCACGGGGGGCCAACAGCGGCTCTGGCATCGGCTGGCAGCACTGTGGCGACGAGCACCAGCAGAGCCCATGCCAGCAAAAGGCCGGCGACCTTGCCGTAAAACAGCGATTTCCCCTGCGCCTTCGACACCTTCTGATGCCTCCCCTGCGGTGACCTCGCCCTGGATAGGACGGTCAGGGCTGCCTGATGGTCCAGCTAGACTTTATTCTCAGAGTACCACGCTGCGGCAGCCTCACGCACGCGCGCCGGGAGGACGAGCCAGTGCCTCGAACAGCTCCCGAACCGCCTCCACCGGGCCCTGCCGCTGCACCCCCAGCGCTGTGGCAGCTACGATCAGGCGGTCCGGTGGCTTCATCTGCCACCCTTCTTCCTCCCTGACGCGCTCCAGCAGGCGCTCAAGGTCGATTCTCGGTTGCGGCGCGAAGCGCACCTCGAGGCCACCGTCGACACGCTCCACGCTCAGCACCCCTAACGCCTCGGCAACCAGACGCAACTCCGTGTAAGCAAACAGCTCCTCCACAGCTGTCGGCAGTGGCCCGAATCGGTCACGCAGCTCCTCCTGAAGCCCCCGCAAGTGGCTCTCGTCCCGAGCCGAGGCGAGCCGCTTGGCAATCATCAGACGCTGCACCGGGTCTTCGACATAGTCGCTGGGCAGCCGCGGGTTGATTCTCAGGTTCAGTTGCGCCCTTATTTCCGCCGGCACCGGTTCACCGCGGAGCTCCCCTGCCGCTTCCTCCAACAAGCGCGCGTACATGTCGAAGCCCACGGCCGCCATGTGGCCATGCTGCCTTTCCCCCAACAGCGATCCAGCGCCACGAATCTCCAGGTCCATGGCAGCGAGCCGGAAACCCGCGCCCAGGTCCGCGAACTCCTGGATGGCTCGCAGCCGCCGTTTCGCCGCTGGCGACAGAATGCCCGCAGACGGGATCAACAGATAAGCGGTAGCGCGCCGGTTGGAGCGACCGACGCGACCACGCAGCTGGTATAGCTGCGCCAACCCGAAGCGATCGGCCCTGTTGATGATCATGGTGTTCGCCAGGGGTATGTCGAGGCCGTTCTCGATGATCGTCGTGGTCACCAGCACGTCGGCCTGGTGATCGACGAACTCGAGCATGACGCGCTCCAGCTCCCGCTCTGGAAGCTGCCCGTGGGCAACCCTGAATCGTGCCTCGGGCACCAGCTGCCGCAGGGTCTCGGCGATGCTGTAGATGGTTCGCACCCGGTTGTGGACGAAGTAAGCCTGCCCACCCCGGGACAATTCTTCGCGCAGGGCCGAAGCAATGACCTCGGCATCGTAGGGCATCACAAGGGTAGCTACTGCAAAGCGGTCCTTGGGTGGGCTCTCGATGACGCTCAGATCGCGCACCCCCACTAGGGACATCTGCAACGTCCGGGGTATGGGCGTGGCGGTCATCGACAGCACGTCAACCTCCCGCTTGAGATGCTTTAGGCGCTCCTTATGAGAAACACCGAAGCGTTGCTCTTCGTCGATGACCAGCAGCCCGAGGTCGTGAAAACGGACATCCTTCGACAACACCCTGTGGGTGCCGATAGCGATGTCGACATTGCCGCTACCGATGCCAGCGATGACCTGCTGTTGCTGTTGCGGGGTGCGGAAGCGCGATAGCAGCTCGACGCGCAGCGGGAATCCCGCCAGGCGCTCCGAAAACGTACGGGCATGCTGATGAGAGAGCACCGTCGTCGGCGCCAGCACGGCCACTTGCTTGCCGTCCAAGACCGCTTTGAAGGCTGCCCTCATGGCCACTTCCGTCTTGCCGTATCCAACATCGCCGCACAGAAGCCGGTCCATGGCCCTGGGTGATTCCATATCGGATTTGACTTCAGCGATGGCGGTGATCTGGTCTTCCGTCTCCTCGTACTCGAAGGCATCCTCCATCTCCCGCTGCCACGGCGTGTCGGCACCGCAGGCGTTGCCGCTGCTGGCCTTGCGTGCTGCGTAGAGCTCCAGTAGCTCGCCTGCCATCTCTCGTAACGACCGCTTTACGCGACCCTTGACCTTGCTCCACGTTGCGCCTCCGAGTTTGTCAGGCTTCGGTGTGACACCCTCCACGCCGCGGTAGCGCTGCACCAGGTGTAACTGGTCGAGCGGCAGGTAAAGGCGGTCCTCACCTCGATAGGCGATCTCCATGAACTCACCCTGGTCACCGCTAACGCTGAATGAACGGACGCCGACGAATTTGCCGATGCCGTGTTCCACATGCACCACATAGTCACCCGGGCTGAGGTTTCTGAAATCCGCCCGGAAGGCATCGCCATGGAAACGACGAGGACGGCCACGGACACGGGCTCGACCGAAGATCTCGGCATCGCTGCCGAGCCAAAGAGACATCTCGGGAATTCGGAATCCAGCGGACAGGTCGGCACAGATCACCCAGCAGGTGCCCGGTTCGAGCTCGTAAGCTCGTCGCCGCACGACCTCGGCACCCTCTTCCGGCAACGACAGGGTCACCTGCACACCGTATTCCTCGAGTACCTCGGCTAGGCGCTCCGCTTTGCCCGGCTTGCTCATGGCGAAGCAGATTCGCTCTCCTTCCTGAAGGGAACGCTGTAGCTGAGTCGCCAGCGCCGCCAGCCGTCCCTTGAACGATGGTGCCGGCTGGGAGAGCAGGGTCACGGCACCGTCCACGCCAGCAGGCAGTGCCAGCTCGTGGATGACGATCCCTGGTGGTCGCTCCGGCCGCCGAGGTTCATGGGGATGGGCAAACAGCTCCTCCGGCAACGGCGCGTCACGGCCCTCGGCCAGTGCCCGGTGGTAGTGCTCGTCGAGCTCCCCACACCATTCCGCGGCCTCCTTCTCCAACGTCTCGGGCTCGACCTCCACCCACAGGGGATCGTCGAGATAGTCGGCCAGGGTGGCCGTAGCTTGAGCTGTAGCCCCTTGCTCGCTGGCCGGTGGCAGATCCACCATCTCGATGGCCCTCATCGAGCGCTGGTCGCGTGGGTTGAACTCGCGCAGCGAGTCGATGCGGTTGCCGGAGAACTCGATCCGCACAGGCTGCTCCCGCGTCGGCGGAAAAACATCGACGATACCGCCACGCAGGGCAAACTCATCGAGGGACTCGACAAGGGAATGGCGCCGGTAGCCGCCCTCCAGGAGCTTGGCCACCAGCTCCTCCGGCGACATCAGCGCACCGGCCTGCAGTCGTGACGATCGACCGCGGAAGTTCTCCCGTGGCTGTAAGAGCTCGAGCCAGGAGCGGACCGGCCCCAGAACAGCGGCGACGCGACCGCCGGCGCAGCGGTCCAGCGTGTGGACGCGCTCCCGCACGACGTCGGGATGGAGTGCCAAGCTGCCGTAGGGATCCACGCCCAGTGGGGGGAAGGCCACCACCTGCCGGCGGCCGGCGGCGGCCGGATGAAAGCTGCGAAGATCGAGAAGCAGCGCCTCCAGATCACTGTCTCCGGGCAGGACCACCGCCAGGGGGCGCTCGCAGGCCACCTGCACCTGCGACAGAACCGCTGCGCGCAGGCTGCCGGCCAGACCCTCGATCGCTACAGGCTGGCGATCAGCGGCGGCGCGCACGGCGGCGGCCACCCCTGGGTGCTGGCTGAGAAGGCGACAGAGAGCATCAAGCATCTCGGCAGCAGCGAATGCTGAGGATGGGTCCTACTCGGGTACAAGCCGTTGTATGAGGGCGAGCAGGCCACGGGTAGAGTACGCGGTCGCAAGCTCCACCGTCACCAGCCGCCCCCTCCAGGAGTCGATCTGCGTCTCGTCGAGGCCGTTCCTGCGCGAGGGCTCCACCACGACCTCCGGTTGCAGGGATTGGATCAACTCGACAGGGTGCTCGCTGTTAGTGGCGATAGCGAAGTCCACCCAGCGGATGGCACCTACCAAGCGCCGTCGCTCGGCAAAGGGAACAAACGGCCGGCCAGGCCCCTCCAGTTGTTCAATGACGGCATCCGCGCGGACCGCCACGACCAGGCAGTCGGCGAGCTCCCGTGCCCGCCGCAAGAGCTCCAGGTGCCCAGGATGCAGGAGCTCGAAGGAGCCGTAGGTGAGGGCGATGCTGGCACCTCGGCGGCGCCGTTCCACCAACTCCTCGAGCGCCCTGGCCACGAAGCGCGATGAGAAATGCGGGCTACTCGTCATCCCCCGGGCCATCAGAAGCCGGCGAATCAATGCCCCCCACCTCCGTCCATGCCAGGTCTCCTTCGAATTCCCAGTGGTGCGGTAAGCGCGCTACCCCGACGTCGTGCACGGTCGATGCCGTTCGGAAGGTACATAGCCCCCTCTGGTAGTCGTAGGTGAAGCCGTCGCGGCGATGGGCGGCGACATCCAAGTAGTAGGTACCCTCCACCAGGTTGAGCGCTGGCACAACGATCCTCACCGACGCCGAACCTCGCAGATTGGCAGATCGGAAGCGCTCCAGGTCGGTGTTGGTACCGTAGCAGCAGACGCCGTGGGGATTGAAGATGCCGATGCCGAAGACGAAGTCGTCCACGACCTTGACGGCAGAGACCCTCATCTCGATGGTCATCGGCTCGCCACAGGAAAAAACATAGCGCTGCTCACCCTTGGCATCGAGCAACCGCACCTGCTCGATCACCACCTGCCGGCTCCCCCAGCGGCCAGACTCGTAAGGTGCCGCCCGTGGCGCCCCATCTCCTCCTGCCGTCGCCTCCTCCGCACCTCCTGGAACAGCCGGCTCCGGCTCCTGCGACCCTTCAGACCCCGCACTCATCACCTCCGCCTGGCGGCGCCGGTGGGCAGCGGCCAGCACCCCCTCCTCCTTCTTCGCCACCCAGGCCAGGTAGGTATCCACGACACGGGGCGGATCGCCGATGAGTTCCACATGCCCCTCGTTGAGCCACATCGCCCGGTCGCACAGACGGCGCACCGACTCCAGACCATGGGTCACCAGCAGGATGGTCTTACCGCGGCGCTTGAGCTCGGCGATCTTGTCCAGGCACTGGTGCACGAAGGCCTCATCACCCACCGACATCACCTCGTCGATAAGCAGGATGTCGGGATCCACATGGATGGCCACCGAGAAGCCCAGGCGCATGTACATCCCCGAGGAGTAAGTTTTCACCGGGGCGTCGATGAACTCCTCCAGTTCGGCGAAGGCGACGATCTCCTCGAAGCGCTCGCGGATCTGAGCTCGCGTCAGGCCCAACATGATGCCGTTGATGAAGACGTTTTCCCGTCCCGAGATCTCAGGATGGAAGCCGGCGCCGAGCTCGATCAAGGCCGAGACCTTACCCGCCACCGTAACCGCACCAGCGGATGGCTTGGTGGTCCCAGCGATGATCTTCAGCAGCGTGCTCTTGCCGGCGCCGTTGCTGCCAATGACGCCAAAGGTCTCACCTCTCTCCACCATCAGGCTGATATCGTCCAGGGCGGTAAAGACCTGGTCTGGAGAAAGGGCCGCGAAGAGGTCGCCGCCGACGATGGCGCTCTTGAGTGTGAGCAAGCGATGAGCATGCACGAAGCGCCGATAGTGCTTGGAGACCCTGTCGACGGCGATGGCTGTCCGCCCAGCCATCAGACCTCCTCCGGGAAGGAGTCTCGCAGGCGATCAAAGAAGGCGTAGCCGGCCAGCAGCAAGACGAGCGAGACGGCAAGGGTCACCGGCAAACGCTTCCAGGGAATCAAAGTGCCCTCGAAGATCGAGGTGTGGTAACCGTCAATGATGTGGGTCATCGGGTTCAGGTCGATGGCCCACCGCAGCCAGGCGGCCCGTCCCTCGAAGATCGATCGCGCATAGATGATCGGGGTGGCAAAGAACCACAGCGTCAGCGCATTGGCGAGGATATCCCGTACGTCGCGGAAGTGAACCGCCAAAGGTGCCAGAAACAAGCCCAGCCCGAGGGTGAAGATGAGCTGCACCGCCATCACCAGCGGAAGCCATAGCAGGTGTAGGCTGACGGTACCCTTGAAGATCACCCAGAATGCCAAGTAGATGGGCAGCCCGAGCAGGAAGTGAACGCCGTTGGCGAGTACCGCAACGATCGGCAGCACCTCGGCCGGAAAGATCAACTTCTTGATCAGGTTGCCCCCCACCAGCAGCGAGTTGGCCGCATCGCTGAGGGCCGAGGAGAACCACGTCCAGGGTAGTAGCCCGCAAAACAAGAAGAGAGCATACGGCTGGGTGTCGGCCCGCGACCCCGGAGGCTCGAAAATCGTGGAAAAGACGATCGTGTAAACCAGCAGCAGCAGCAAGGGGTTCAACAACGACCAGAGATAACCGAGGACCGAGCCCCGGTAGCGCGCCTTCAGCTCCCGAGCCACCAGGCTCTGGATCAGAACCCGGTGTCGTAGCAGATTGGCGATAGCATGCCGCATATCAGCTCGAGCCTGTGGAAATTCTGTGCATTCCACCCCGGGAAAAGCTGTGGAAATAACCTGGATCAGCTGTGTAGCTGCGGTTCACGACCTGTGGAAGCCTCCCGCATCGCCCGCCTTGCACCCACGGGCAGAACCGCCACCTGGCCACGAAGACCGGTGAGCAACCCAGGCTTCCAGGCGCCTGTGTGGGTAATGGGAAGGGCACTCTCCTAGTCAGAAGCTTCCGCCGTGGAAGAGGACGGTCGGCTGGAAGCAGGAGGCACTGGCACGGCCTTGCGACCTTGGATCATCAACATGCGATGGAACTTCCTGACGTCGCCCTTGTCATCGAAGGTGGTGGTGCCCGCAGCGCCCTCGAAGGGGTTCATGGTATTCAGGTAGAAACTGATATCCGCCGAGCGGATACCCATTTGCTCGATCGCCTGTACGAGGATGTTGACCGCGTCGTAGCCATGTGCCGCGTAAACATCGAAAGACTCACCGAACTTTTGCCGGTAGCCACTAATGAAGCGACGAACTGCCTCTTTGTCGCTGTCCGGATCGAAGACCGGCGACGGAAAGACCAACCCCTCCACTTCATCTCCGCCTTCCTTCACCAGATAGAGCGGTTGGATCGCCCCGGTCCCGTACAGCTGCGCCTTGATCCCCGCCCCGCGTATGGCCTTGGCCACTGCAGCGATCTCGGCCGAGTATCCGGCGATGTAGATGACCCGCGGCTTGGTGGCCCCCACCGCTTCGATCTGGGAGGAGAGCTCCGTGGCATTGGCGGTAAACGTCTCCTGCACGAGAACCGTGCCGCCGAGCATGCGGAAGCGCTGGATGAAGGCGTTCTTGACGCCGAGACCATACTCGCTCTGGCTGCCGAGGATGGCGACCTCGTGGATGCCAACGCGGTTGTAGATGTCGTTGGCGGTATTGACGGCCTCCAGCTCGTCGCTTGGATAGTTGCGGTAGATGTAACTGCCGGCCTCGCTCAACTTCGGCGAGGATGCCGAGGGCGACAATAGGATCACCCCGGCCTCCTGGAACAGCGGTGCAATGGCCAGGGTAACCCCACTGCTATCGGAGCCGATCACCGCCGGAACGCCCATCTCTATCAGCTCGCGGGCCTCCTCGCCTGCCAGATGCGGATCGCTCTTGTCGTCTCGTAGCTCGATGATCAGAGGCTTCGGGCCGCTGCTGTCAGCGATAGTGACGCCGCCGGCGGCGTTGACCTCGTCCATCGCCACTTGTACGCCCCTCCAGATCGACTCCCCATAGGACGCCGCCCTCCCCTCCATCGACAGGATGGCGCCGATCCGTACTTCGGTCACCCCAGCGCCGCATCCCACGGTACCTGGGATCAGCAGAGAGGCCAGCAACGCGACGATCTTCCTTCGCTTCCTCATTTCTATCTCCTCGCCACCCACATCCTGCAGTTTGACCGCCGGGCGGTCCTTGATGCAACACCGAGGCGGCCCATGGGAGCGTGTCCGAGTAAGGACCAACGAATCAAGCCACGCCACCCGCCAATCCCCGCTTCGCCGTCCGCAACCGCACCAGGGCCCGGCGCAGTGCCGCACCGGCCTGCGAGACTTCGGTGTCGGCATCGGGATGGGCTAGCTTTTTCTCGGCCCGCTCGGCCGCTGCGCGAGCCCGAGCGACATCGATCTCCTGCGCCAGCTCTGCCGTCTGCGCGAGGATGATGACGCGGTCCGGCAACACCTCGACGAAGCCCGCGGCGACGGCGAGATGCTGCCATACGGTGCCGCTGCGGTACGCCACCTCACCGATTCCCAGCGCTGTCATCAAGCGGGTGTGCTGTGGTAAGACGCCAAACTCGCCGTCCAGGCCAGGCGCGGTGAGAGCGTCGACCTCTTCAGTAACGAGCTGCCGCTCGGGGGTAACGATCTCCAGGCGGAACCTCCTGGGCAGATCTCCTGCCCCAGGGATCGCAGTGCGCCCAGGTGCACCAGATTTTTCAGCCATACAAGCCTATTGCCCCGCAGCGGAGGAGACCACATGCGCCTCCTCACTGGTCTCAACCGCTCCCACAGAGGAGCTCTCTTCCGCCTTCATGGCTTCGGCCTTCCTGCGAGCGTCCTCGATGGTGCCGACCATGAGGAACGCCTGCTCTGGTAGATCGTCGTGCTTGCCCTCGATAATCTCCTTGAAGCCCTTGACCGTGTCCTCGAGTTTCACATATTCACCCTCGGTACCGGTAAAGTTCTCAGCCACGAAG
>JBHHYG010000065.1:0-13041 GCA_046757445.1 Acidobacteriota bacterium | reverse complement strand
GGATTTCACGCTGCTGAGCCCTTTTTACTACGGCTTTGTCGAGGACGAGGACGAGCTTCGCCGCGGCGTCGAATATCTGGAAAGTCAGCTCTGCGATCCCGAGCTGAACATGATCATGCGCTACTTGCCTTTTCGGCAGGACTTCGCCACCCACATTCACGCCGGCAACGGTCCGTGGTTGCAGTACAGCGCCATCCTTGCCCAGTATCACTACTGGAGCGGCAACCGGCAGCGAGGGGACGAGTTACTGGAGATGATCGATCGCTATCGCAACGAGAAGGGCGAGATCCCCGAACATCTCTCCACCTGCAAGCGCTTCGAGGAGTTCATGGAGAAAGAGTGGCGGACAGGGACCGACTTCGCCAAGGAGTTCGATGCGGAAATTCTTCTGGATGGATTGCCCTTCGACTTGATCCTCGAGGAGGCCAACAACATGCAGCGCTCCTATGAAGAGACCGCTAGCCGCTGTATGTTCATGGACGGCTCCGCTGCAGGCGGTGGCTACATCCAGTTCGCCACCCCCTTGATGTGGTCCCATGCCGAATACGCCCGGGCGCTGCTGGTGCGGGCGGAGGACTGGTGGAAGGCGCGCTGAACTCGAGCCGCGGCGGGCGCGCGGTACATCGAGAGAAACGAGTTGCAGATGACCCAACAGATCGGTGTGATCGGCCTCGGTGTCATGGGGCAGAACCTGGCACTCAACATCGAGCGAAATGGCTTTTCCGTCGCGGTCTACAACCGTACGCGCGAGCGTACCGATGCCTTCCTGAGTCAGCGGGCCGCCGGCAAACAGGTGATTGGCGTCAGCGGCGCCGAAGAGTTGGTGGCGGTGTTGGAGAAGCCACGCAGAGTGTTGTTGATGGTCAAGGCGGGCGAGGTTGTCGATCGGGTGCTCGAAGGCTTGCTGCCGCACTTGCAAGACGGGGACGTGGTGGTTGACGGCGGCAATTCCCAGTTCCGTGACACCGAGCGCCGCCAGGCTGACCTGGCTGACAGGGGCCTGCATTTTGTCGGCATGGGCGTATCTGGTGGCGAGCTGGGAGCCCTCCACGGTCCGAGCCTGATGCCGGGAGGCTCCGCCCACGCCTACACCCTGCTGGAGCCACTGTTGGTCAAGATCGCCGCCCAGGTCGACAGTGGCCCCTGTGTTGCCCATCTCGGCCCGCGAGGCGCCGGGCACCTGGTCAAGATGGTGCACAACGGCATCGAGTACGGTCTCATGCAACTGATCTCCGAGACCTACGACCTACTACACCATGGCGTCGGCTTGTCGACAGCTCGATTGAGCGAGGTGTTCGGGGAGTGGGATGCAGGGGAGCTGAGCTCGTTCTTGATGGAGGTGGCGCAGAGGGTCGTGGATTTTCCCGATGACCTGGGCTCGGGCAAACCACTCAGCGAGGTGATCCTCGACAGGGCCGGACAGAAAGGTACCGGCAAGTGGACGGTGCAGGCCGCACTCGAGCTGGGCATTGCCATCCCGACCATCACCGCCGGGGTGGATGCCAGGCTGCTGTCGGCGCTGAAGGAAGAGAGGGTCTCGGCGGCGCGCATTTGGGCGCGGCAGGCGCCAGCCTATCAGGGGGATCCGCAGGTCGTGGTGGAGATGACCCTCTCGGCTCTCCAGGGGGCAACGATTTGCGCCTTTGCTCAGGGCTTTGCCCTGATGAGGGCGGCGTCGGAGGAGTTCGACTACGGCCTGGATCTTGCCGAGATCGCGCGCGTCTGGCGTGGTGGCTGTATCATCCGATCGGCACTGCTGGAGCCGATCCGTGACGCTTTTCAGTGCCACCCCCAGCTCCCCAACCTGCTGGTGAACGACGAGCTACGCCGGGTGGTGGCAGAGGCGGAGGCTGGGTGGCGCCATGCCGTCGAGCTGGCGATCGATCTGGCCGTGCCCGTTCCGGCGCTGAGCGCTTCCTTGTCCTACCTGGACAGCTACCGTCGCCAGCGGCTTCCGGCCAACCTGGTGCAGGCCATGCGCGACGATTTCGGCGCCCATACCTATGAGCGCATCGACCGCCAGGGAACCTTCCATACGGACTGGGAGTAGCCAGCCCGAATTTCTCAACCCCTCGCGGCCCTTGCGCCCGCCCGCTTCACGACCCGTTGAGAAATGCGGGCTCTCTATTCGCGCGCGCTGGCCTCGAGCATCGCCTCTCGGGTGGCCTTGAACTCGGTGCCCGGCTTCCACTGCGGCCATTTGTCGCCCTGCGCCACATCCAGGGCGACCGCGAAGAGCGCCCGCACGTCCTTCCTGCTCGCCGCCGCTGAGGTCCCAGCCGGGATCGTACTCGTCACTCGGCTGGTGATAGCGGTGTTCTCGATAGTCGTCTCGTACCTGCTGTGAGTAACCGGCTGGCTTGCCGACGAAGCGCACGCCGGCATCGGTGTACAGGGCCGGCACGCCCGCCTTGGCGAAGGGGAAGTGGTCGGATCGGTAGAAGTAACCTTATCTCGGGCTCGGGGTCGGGGCTGATCGTCCGTCCCTGTTCCTGCAGCACCGTGGCCAGCTCGTCGAGGGGCGGATCGTTGACCAGCATGAGGAGAATCTTGCCGGACATCTCCTGGCCGTCGTAGTCGTCCCAGTTCTCCTCCGCTGCCACCGTGCCGTAGCCGACGAAGACCAGGTCGGCGGTGATGTCCATGCAATCCGCCTCACGGGTGGTCCAGCTGACAAAGTCGGGGCCGTACCGCGGCTGCTGTTTGCCAGCGGCCCGTGATGGTCCATGGAATTCCAGGCTGGCGGTGGATGGATCTGCGGTGATTCCAACCATGCCCACTTCTTGTAGGTAAGATCGCCCGCTCGCGGGATCGTCGGCGAGATCCCCCATCGGTTCGAGGCCGAGGCGCCGGTAGGCGGCCTGCAGATATTCCAGTGTCGGGGGCTCGCCCGGCCCGGCCGGGCCTCGGCCCTGGAAGCTGTCGTCCGAAAGCTCGCGGGTGATGGTCGCCAGGTCGGTGGCGCTGATGCTGGCGACGCCGCCGCTGACAGCAGCGTGGTCGCCGCCACAGCCGGCAGAGACGAGCGCGGCCAGCATCATCATGGCCAGAGTGGGGAGGAAAAGGGTTCTTGCCGTCACGGTCATGGCGTCCCTCCGTCGTGGTCGGTTGCGTTCACACCCTCCGACATGTCGGGGGTAAAGCCCCTGGGCGTTGCTCTGGCAGCTAGCCCTGGGTCGTCAATAAGCAACTCGGTAGATCGTCCCGTTTCGGTCATCGCTGATGTAGAGCGCGCCATCGTCGGGACCGACAGCGACGTCTACCGGCCGGCCCCAGGCTCCATCGGGGCCGAGGAAGCCGGACAGGAATGGCCGCACCGCTCCCGGCGTGGAGCGGTCCGCTCCCTCCAGTTCGATCTGGATCACCTGGTAGCCGACCGGGCTGGAGCGGTTCCACGAGCCGTGCTCGACGACGAACAGGTCGCCCTGATACTCGGGGGGAAAACGATTGCCAGTGTAAAAGGCCAATCCCAACGGCGCACTGTGGGCCTGCAGATTGACCGTGGGAGGTATCGTCGCCGCGACCTTGTCGGGGGCAACGGCACCGAACTCGGGGTCGGGGATACGGTCGCCGTAGGCGTAAGGCCAGCCGTAGAAGCCTCCCTCATGGAGAATGTTGATCTCCTCGGGCGGAATGTCGTCGCCGAGCCAGTCGCGGCCGTTGTTGGTCGCCCACAGCTCGCCGGTGAGGGGATGAAAGGCAAGGCCGACGCTGTTGCGGTGGCCACTGGAGAAGAGCGTGCCCTCTCCGCCCGTCGGGCTGTAGCGGGTCACCGCCGCCCGATGTGGGTCCTCATCCTCACAGACATTGCAGGAGGAGCCGGTGGCCACATACAGGTTGCCGTCGGGGCCGAAGGCGATGGTACGAGTCCAGTGTTGGCCGCCAGGCGGCAGGTCGTCGACGATCACCTCTGGCTCGCCGCTGGCGATTTCTCCCTCCTGAAAGGGGTAGCGGATCACGCGTCCCGTCTCTGCCAGGTAGAGATAGCCGTCGTGAAAGGCGATCCCGTGCACGCGGTTCAGCCCGCTAACCCAGACTTTCACCTCGTCGGCGTGGCCGTCTCCGTCGCGGTCGGGCAGGGCCACCACCTCTCCGTCGGTGGGCTGGGTGACGTAGAGGACGCCCTCCGGGCTCCAGGCCATGAACCGTGGTTGCCTGAGGGTGCTGGCGAACAGATTCACGCTGAAGCCCTCGGGCACGTGCAACCGGTCCAGTGGCAGCTCATCGCCGCTGCCCGTCGAGGGGGGCGGCTCGACGATCGCGCAGGCGAAAGCGAGCAGCGGTGCGACAGCCGGGATCAAAAAGCGCAGGCGGGGTGGCGAGGTCATGGCTGCGATGTGTCCTTTTAGCGTTGTCCCGAGGGCCAATTGATGGCAATGCCACCGTAGATCAGCCTCGGGGGTCCCAGCGTCAGGGTCGGCGTTCTCTTGACGGGTACCCCATGGTCGAGCAGGTTCTCTCCCCGCAGCGTCAGTTGCAAGCCGCTTCGTAGCGGAATTTGAGCACCGGCGTCGATGGTGACAGCCGAAGCCAACGGGAACAAATTGAGGTCGTCCTCGAACTGCACCCCGGTGGCGCTGACCGAAGCCAGCACATTCCAGCCGCTGGGTGTGAGGTAGCCGATCGTGCTCCGAGCTCGATAGTCTGGTACCTGGGGTAGACGCTTTCCGGCGATGGCCGCCTTGGCAGCGCTCTCCGGGGTGGGTTGGTTCCCCGGCGCGGACGCTTCGCCGCCGCGAAAGTGTGCGCTCATCAAGGTGAGGGCCGTGCTCACTGTCCAGGCACGGCCGAGCTGCAGGCGACCTTCTAGCTCCAGCCCCTTCACGGTGGCATCGCCGAGATTCTGGCGTTTTCGGCGAATCAGCGACGGGGTGACCGACTGGGTGGCGTTGACCACGGCATCCTCGAGGCGGTTCCAGTAGAAGGTGGATTCCAGCGTCAGGCGCGCGGAGCCTCCGCTTCCCAGCCGGCCCGTCCACGATCCTCCTGCTTCTGCACCGTGTAGGCTTTCCTGATCCAGATCCGGGTTGGCTTGGGTCAGGGTGTTGCCGACGCGGAATTGGCGGTAGAGCTCGTTGAGTGTTGGCGCACGGAAGGCACTGTAGCCAGAGGCGCGTAGGGTGGTGGTGTCGGTAGGGTGGAAGACGAAACCACCGCGAGGAGACAATGTGAAGGCGCTACGAGCTTCGCCAGGCGTATCCACTGGAGTCTGGTGCCAGCCGTCTGCTCTCAGCGACAGATCGACCGACCACCTTGATGAAGGTGCCCAATTGAGAGAGCTGAAACCGCCCCCGAGGTATTGGCGACCTCCGGGTGCGCGCCGCCGGCCGATGACCACGACTCGCTCCTTGCTGTGTCCGGCGACGCGCCGCCAATCACCGCCGGCGCTGACGGTGGCATGCTCGCCCAGCTCCATCCAGGCAAGACCACCGGCACCCAGATCGGTGGAAGGGACGCGCTGCTCCAGCACCAGGGCTTCGCTGTTGCGGCCGGGTCCGATGCGCGAGAAGGTGCTCTCGAAGCGCTGGCTGCGCGCGAAGGCGTGCAGATTCCACCCACCGAATCCTTGCTCGGTGGTTCCCCGCCATCTGCCACTGGCCCCGCCCACACGCGTCAGATTGTCCTGCAGTGGAGTGCCGTTGGAACGTCGTTCGCGCAGGCCTTCTAGGACGATGGTGGCGCTACCAGGGAGGTCGAAGCGCAGTCGAGCAGCCTGGTGAGTGGAAGTAACCGTGGTGTCGACCGAGCCACGGGCCGCCGGAGCCGTGGCGACATAGCCACCGGTGTGGAAAGCCTCGGCGGTCGCCAGCACCGAGAACGAAGGGCGCGCGGTGCCGACGGCGAGGCCGAAGCGCGATGTCGAGTCCTCACCGCTAAGGACCTGAAGTTGCACGCTGGTGCGGTTCGCCCGCCGGGTGTCGAGCTGGACGACACCAGCGAGCGCCTGGCTGCCGTAAGGTGCCGAGCCGCCACCTTTCGCCACCTCGATCCGTTCGATCGCCAGCAATGGCACCCTGTCCCAGTAAATCCAGCCGCCGAAGGGGTCGTTGATCGGGATGCCGTCGACCAGCACTAGCGCCCTACTCACGCCGCTGGGCGCCAGGCCGCGGAGGTTCAGTCCCTGCGAGGTCGGATGCGCGGCGCGACTGGATGTGCGGCGGAAGAGGCTCACCGAGGGTGACCAACGCAGGGCGTCATCGAGCACCATCGCCGGTAATTGTTGTAAGTTTTCCCCCGACCAGACCTTGATCGCCGTCGGCATGTCGGCGATGCGGGCCGGCAGGCGAGTGGCGGTCACCGTCACCGTCTCGGTGACCCGTTGGTCCTCGGGCGCTTGTTTCTTCCGAGTTTGCTGCGCGCCAGCGGGATCTCGAGTGGCGGCCGCAGCGTCGGTGGCAACGATGGGCCCGGCTGCGGCCAGCAGCATCGTCAGGACAGCGGTCGCTCGGCCACCACGGTGGCGGGAAAGGAGGACACTCATGAGAAGGGGCATCATAGCATTGCTGTTGACGCTCCTGTCGGCCGCTTGCGCGGCACCGGACTCCGGGGAGAGCAGCGCTTCAGCCGCGGCTGTGGACGCGGCGGCGGTGAGCAGCGCCGGGGAGGGTGTCGGCGAATCGCCGAGCTGGGCGATCCGGCGATTCTCGAGCCAAGGACAGGGAGCGCCCATTGGCCGCGTCAGCCTCACGGATCCGGCAGGAGGCCCGGCGCGGCCAGCGACCGTGGGTACCCACGGGCTCAGGATCCTCCTCGGCAAGCCCGACGCGGCGCCGCAAACGGGCAAGACGGTACGGGTCATCTACTCGCGTCAGGGCGCTGCCGACACGCGTGCCCTGACTGCCGTCGAATCGCCCGACGAGCCGGGCGTCTATCTGGGCACGGTGGAGCTGGTTGCCGCCGGCGATTGGCGGCTCGCCATCCTGGTCGTCGACGGCGAGAGGGGTGCCGCGATCCTCAAGGTCTCGGAGCATTGAGCAACGTCGGGAGCTGATCGACATCGACGTTTCCTCCCGACAACACGACCACCACTCGCTGCTTGGATTCGAAGGGTAGGCGACCCTGCAGCAGCGCTGCCAAGGGCGCGGCACCGGCCGGTTCGACGAGCAACTTGGTGCGCTCCAAGAGCGCCTTCATGGCGGCGCGGATGGCGTCGTCGGATACCTTGATGATGGACTCCACGGATTGCTGCACGACCGCCAGGTTGAGCGCACCGACAAACGGCGGTGCCAGCCCGTCGGCAATGGTCTCTACTCTTTCGAGATGTACCGGTGAGCCCGCCGCCACGGCCTCGCTCATGGTGGGCGCTCCCTCGGGCTCCACCCCGTAGATTCGTGTGTTCGGTGACAGCGCCTTGATGGCGGTGGCGATCCCAGAGATGAGACCGCCGCCGCCGACGCCGCAGATCACCGCGTCGACCTCCGCCAACTGCTGATAGATCTCCCAACCGACGGTGCCGTGTCCGGCGACGAGCAAAGGATCGTCGAAGGGGTGCACGAGGGTCAGATTCCGTTCCTCCTGGATTTCCTTCAGTTTGACAAAGGCGGCCTGCACGTCGCCGTGGAGAATGCATTCGGCGCCATAATCCCGGGTTGCCGCTACCTTGCTGGCGGTGGCCGTCTCGGGCATGACGACAACGGCCGACACTCCCATGGCGCAGGCGGCGTAGGCGACTCCCTGGGCATGGTTGCCGGCGGAGATGGTGATGACACCACGCTGCCGCGCTTCATCAGACAGAGTGGCGATACGATTGATGCCGCCTCGGGGCTTGAAGGAGCCTGTCTTTTGCAGGTTTTCGCATTTGAGAAACAGCTGGCAGCCTGTCCACTCCGACAATGTACGCGTGGGCACCAGAGGAGTCCGGTGCAAGTGGTCTCGAATGCGCATCGCCGCGGCGCAGACATCGGAGAGGCCGGGAAGGAAGGTTTCGAGCATGACGGCTGGTCAGCCTAACCGCTGCCCGCCGGCGATACCAGCCGGCTGCGGTGGCCGGCGAGCACTCCCGGCTGGCTACCCGGCAACGGCAGGCAAAGTATACTTGGCGTCATCATTCGGGGCTCGCCCGGACGTTCTCGTGGTGATGAAACGGGGTACTCGCCCGAGCTTTTCAACGGGTCGTGAAGCGAGCGGGCACTATTGTGCACACAGCCGTGAGCCGTTTGGAAGTTCGGGCTAAGACCAGGGGAGGGAGAGGTGATGTTGGCTGACCTGTTCATGGCGCTGGGGCGGGGATTCGATCAGCTCACCTATTGGTGTCACACCTATCTGCCCTTCAATCGCTGGCGCGGCCGCACCGACGAGGTGGTGTCGGTGACCCAGCGGGAGGCGGCCCGCTATGGTCTCGAGGGTGCGGTTGTCGATCGGCGTCGGGCCTACCAGGTGGCGCGCATGGTGGTTGAAAACCGTCATGGAGACCATCTCGTCGATCTGCTGCCCGATGCCTACGGCATCTACGCACCGACATCGTGTGCTCGGACGCAGTCAGGCAAGAAGAAGTTCGCGCCTCGGGCCGAGCGCCGCGATGCCTTCCGGCGGCATCCACAGACCCTCGCCTACCTGCTGACGCCTCCATCACTGGCGCGCCGAGGCTTGGGTGGGTCGACGCCTGGCGCTGTGGTCGTGGCCGCGATCGGTGAACCGACGCCGCCGGCCGGCGTCATCGCCTCGAGGCTGCGCCGGCAGCTAGGGGATGGTGACACCACAAGCAATGTTGATGACTACGCCCACGTCGTCGCCCGGCTGCACGCCGGCACGACCGCAGAGGAGGTCGCTGCCTAGACCCGTTGAGAAATTCGGGCTAGCTCTGCGGCTTGCGGAACTTGAGCAGATAGCGATCGGTCAGGTGCCGGCCTGTTTCGAAGCCGGTCGTGCTGTGGTCATCCTCTGGGTTGCTCAGGATGTCGGAACTGTCCACCAGCTCGAAGCCACCGGCAGTGAGCTCCTCGATCACCACCTTCTCGTTGAGGCGGTGGGTCTCTTCATCCCAGCCGGGCCTGTCGGTGGCGACATCGACGATACCCAGAATGCCGCCGGGCTTGAGGGCGGCGTATAGCTGCCGGACCAGCTCGTCCCGCGGTGTTGGCTGGTCGTGGTAGTTGCGGATCGCCACCATCGCGTCGAGGCTGTCGGGGGACAGATCCACGGGGTCACCGACCACCGTAACGTTGGTGAGACCCGACTGAATCCGCTCCTGGACTTGCGCGCTGGCGTCGTACTTGCGCCCGGCTCCGTAGAAGCCCATGACCGCGTACACTTTGCCCTCGTCGCCCAGCAGCAGCGACAGCAGGTGAGTATTGTAGCCGCCTCCGGCCCACAGATCGGCAACCGCCATGCCAGGCTGGATGCTGAGGAAGTTGTAGACACCGATGGGCTTGCGCCCGGCATCCTGCTCGTGATCTGCCTCGGGACGTGAGGGATCCTGGAGAACCGACGGATCGAGGGCAGCCGGTTGGGGCTCTGCCGCGACTTCCGGCGCGCTGTTTTCCTCAGCTGGCGCGCAAGACGTCAGGGTGACCAGGGGGAGAATCATCAGCAGGACAACGGCAACCGAGGCGGGCCGCTTCAAGCGGAGGTGACGAAGGGTGTGCATCATCTGCTCCTAAGGGAGTTGGTGGCCATGGGTTGGCGCCTACGGCGCCGCGGAAAGGAATGTCGACTCGCAGCCACAGGGTAGGAGGTTTGGGCCGGCCCGTCCAGGCCGGGTTGATGAGCGAGGTTCAAGCTCGGTAAGGTGAAATCAGCGCTGTTGCGTGTTTCAATAGACGCTCCGACCGCTTTGGCGCGCCCCCACGGGGCCAGTCAGATTTCATTATTCGCCCAGACCGAGTCAATCATGCAGAAAGGATACCAGCAATGGCCGCACCCTCTGACAGTATCGTCAACGAGCTGAACGCGCAGCTGGGCCGGGAGCTGCTTGCCTCCAACCAGTACCTGGCCATGGCCGCTTACCTCGACGCCAGGAGCCTCTCCGAGCTGGCCGGCTTCTACTACCGTCAAGCCGAAGAAGAGCGCCGACACGCGATGAAGTTTCTTCATTACCTGCTGGAAACGGGGGCCACACCCGTAGTGCCCGAGACCCCGAAGCCGAAGGCGGATTTCTCCTCCGTCGAGGAGGTCGCAAGCACGGCCCTGGATCGAGAGCAGGAAATCACCCGCTGCATCCATAGCCTCGTGGACATGGCGTTGCAGGCGAAAGACCATACCACCAACCATTTCCTGCAGTGGTTCGTCGAGGAACAACTCGAGGAAGAGGCGACAGCCGGTCGCTTGCTCGATGTCATCCAGCAGTCGGAGAATCTGTGGCTGGTGGAGCAGTACGTTCATCGCCAGCAGTCGAGCACCTAGCCCGCATATCTCAACGCTCCTCACGCGTGAGGATTCTACTGAAGTAGATGTCGGGCCAGTTGTCATTGCTGGTGTTGTGGGTGAGCCGCATCGCCCGCTCCCAGGGGCCGCCGATCTTCCACAGGAAGATCTCGTAGTCGGCGCGATCGAGCTCGTGTCCCTCGGCGGCGGCCCCCCACGCCAGCCATCGGCCATCGTTGGAGATGGTAGGGAAGTACTCGTGGCTGTAGTTGCCGGGAAGGTCGATGAGAACGCGGGGGCTCTCCTGCGATGGTGGCCCGCGCATGATGCGGGTGCCGCCGCTGCCACCCAACGCAACCCATAGCAAGAACTCGTCGGCCGGGCCCCAGGTAGGCTGGCAGGCCCCCTGCTGCGACAGCCGCTGGAGTTTCCTTGTGGCCAGGTCGTAAACGGCCACTCCGTAATGATCGATGGCCATGGCGAGCTGCATGCTGTTGCTGGAAAGGGCGACGTCGAAGATCTCTCCCGAGGGCAACGTCTCGTCGCGCTGGAACAGGAGCGATTCGACACCACTGGCGATCTCCAGGCGGTAGATTTTCTCGCCGCGCTCGAAGACCACCGCGCCGCCGTCAGCGGTCCAGCCAGGGTGGTAGGCTTGACGAGCCAACCTGCGTTCGCCCGTACCGTCGGCATTCATCAAGAACAGGTCCCAGGCCGTCCGATCGCGAAAGGAGACCCACCTTGGCCGGCTCCTGAGGAAGAGAATCCGCTCTCCGTCGGGCGAGAACCTGGCGTAGAAATCAGCCTTGCGGTGGTGGGTCAGCCTGCGCACCTGAAGCGATCTCAGGTCCATCAGATAAAGCTCCGCATTGCCGTCTCGGTTGGACGACCAGACCAATCTGGCATCCAGACGGCCCGCTAGCCGGCGCTGTGCCTGACGCTCACCACCGGAGCTGGCCACTGCTTCACCCGGGGCGGGAGGGACCCAGTTTGCGATGATCCGCTGCGGCAGGTTGCGGACATCCGTCCACACTTGCGAGAGAGACATCCCCGTCGCCTCGATCGCCCATGCGGCAGCCCCCAGGCCGAGCAAGAGGGCCCCCAAGAGCACCAGGCCCCAGCGAGTACGATTCATCGCGGTCATTTTACCCCAGAGGCAGGTAGCGGCGGTGGAGCCGGCGTAGGTGCAGAGGCGCGGGCTCGTCGTCCTTATCGGCAGGTTACAAGTACCGACCTTGTATACTGTACTCACAGGTTGCGTGCCCCGGAGCTCACCCGAGCTGTCGGCGCGTGCCCATGAAGGCTTGTCCCATGCGCTCACCTAGCAGCTCCGATCGGCGGAAATCGGAGAGAACTGGAAAATCTCCTAAGAAGTTAGGTGTTCTCGTGAACGGACTGATCGAAGCCGGTGTGATCTCTCCGCCCCTAGCGCTGGAGAGGAGGTACCTCGACCGCCGGCTCGAGGCTCAGATAGAGCCGGACGGAACCGTGACCTGCATGGGCAGAAGCTTTTGCACCCTGTCTTCAGCAGCCAGCTATGCTCGCAGCACCTGCACGGAGTTGTCGGGGGAAGGGTCTGAAAGGCTCTCGAGTAACGGCTGGTTCTTCTGGCAGTTTCGGAATGAAGACGGAGACCTGAAGAGCATCGGCAGCCTGAGGCGCCGCTACCTAAGCGGCTAGCCTGCGGGTCGAGCACGTCGCCGTCGTCTGTGTCGGCTGCGGGCTTGCCGTCAGCGTGTCCCACACACCGGCCCTGAGCAGGAGTCAGCGGGCGGCTGCGGTCTCACGCGGAAAGCCCTGCGGTGATTAGAGCTCCTATACCCTGCTGATGTTCTATTAGAGATACAAAGATACCCCTCAACAGCGACAACAGGCTAGCGAGGCGCAAGAGGAAGGTCCCGGCATGGTCGTCGCCGCTTATCCTGGTGCGGCTAACGGCCCGCGGCTTCACCTGCGGGCCGCGAAGCGGCCGACAGGTGCTAGCCGTTGTTAGCCCTCACGCCTGGGCCTTCAAAGGTTTCGCTATCGTTCCAGAGCATGAATCCGTCGCGATAGACGAGTTGCGGTATTCCCGGCCAGGGATCTTCGGGGACGCGCACTTCCGCGGGACGGTCACGCTCGGCGTCTGGCCGTGTAGACCGGCAGCCATCCGAGGCATCCGTGCCGTCTGCTGCATCGTTGACGAGCTGGCGTTTTTCACCACGACCGATGGCCGTCTGACCGATGTCGAGATGCTCAGGGCGGTGCGGACGAGGCTCGCCACAACCGCTGGACGGTTGATCGTCTTGAGTTCGCCCTACGCGCAGGTCGGTAGCCGGTGGAACCTTCATCGCCGGCACCACGGGCGTGAGGACAGCCCAACGCTCGTGTGGCAGGCGACCGCTTCGAGGATGAATCCGTGCTTGCCGGCCGACTATCTGGCGCGAATGGAGCGGGAGGATCCGGAGGCTTACCGGAGCGATGTGCTGGGGGAGTTCCGCGCTGGCGTCGCCACGTTCCTCGACCCCGACGCCCTGGCGGCCGTGATCGACGAGGGTGTGCGCGAGCGCCAGCCGGCGGACGGGAAGCGCTACTACGGCTTCGCCGACGCGGCGAGCGGCTCGGGCAAGGATAGTTTCGCCGTAGCCGTCGCCCGCCGTGACGGGGAGAGGGGCGTGCTCGATGTTTGCCGAGCATGGGGACCGCCCTTCAACCCGTCGGGCGTGATCTCGGGTTGACCCGCTTTCACGGACACCAAGT
>JBHHYG010000064.1:0-13141 GCA_046757445.1 Acidobacteriota bacterium | reverse complement strand
CCACTGCCGGCGAAGGGGGTGGAACCAACTTGATAGTGAAGGGTCAGATAGGAGGCCAGAAAGAGGGTGGAAGTACCGAAGGCGGCCACCATGCAGGTCTTGTGCGCGGCGACTCGCTTGGTGCGGATGAAGAGGTAGCCGAGGCAGAGCAAGCAGGCGCTGGTGGCGTTGAGAATGGCGTTAACAGAGGGTAGCCAGCCCACCCAGGAGGGCACGGGGAACCCTTTCGCCTCAGAAGAGCGGCTGTCGGTCGAGCAGCATGAGCACCATCAAGCCGGTCAGGTGGAGCAGTGAGCCGAGGAAGACCCAGCGCTCCCTGCCCTCATCAGGCCGGTGCACGGACCAGAAAACAACGGCCAGGAACGCCATTCCGAGCAGCAAGGCGCCGCCGAAATAGAACTTCCCCACGATCCCCACCGCAGCCGGCAGCAGAGTCACCGGAAGCAACATCAGCGCGCAGGCCAAGCAGGTGCGGCCGGTGAGCGAGCCTTCCTCATCGACCACTGCCAGCATCGGGAAACCACCGCGCGCATAGTCCTCCCGGTAGAGCCGAGAGATCGCCAGAAAGTGGGGCATCTGCCACAGCAGCAAGAGGGCGAAGATCGACCAAGCACCGACGTCCAGCTGGCCGCGCGCTGCCGCCCAGCCGACCAGGGGTGGGATCGCTCCGGGGATGGCTCCGACCGGCGTGCACCACGGCGTGCAGCGCTTCAGCGGTGTGTACACGAACAGGTACAAGACCGCGGCTGCGGCGGCCAGCGTGCCAACCCATAAATTAACCGAGAGGTAGAGCCACAGCAGGCCCGACCCGGTGGCCAGCGTGCCGAACGCGGCGGCCTCGGAGGGCCACAAGCGGCCGTCCGGCAGCGGCCGACTCTGGGTGCGCAACATGCGAGCATCAGCATCCCTCTCGACATACTGGTTGAGTGCGTTGACGCCACCCACTACCAGACCCATTCCCAGCAATACCTCCACCAGCAAGAGCGGGTCGAGGGTTTCGGGCGAGGCGAGGAAAAAGGCGACAGAGACGGTCACCAGGACCAAGCTGCTGAGCCGTGGCTTGGTCAGCTGCAAGTAATCGGGAAGGCGGGCGACCGCCATTGCCGATGGCGCTGTCGTCGGCACGCTCATGCCAGCACCTTCCTGTCGCTCACCATTGCTGGCTGCGCTGGAGCGCAGCAGAAAACTCGATGCGAGCGCAAGGTCAATATCACCATGGTGACCAGCAGCAGTGCCCCGCCGGCCACATGGGCGGTGGTCAGCACCACCGCCAGACGGCTCCATATGGTCAGCGCCCCCAGCAGAATCTGCACAACCACGAGAGCGAGGGCAATGAGCGCCGGGAAACATAGCTGGCTGATGCTACGGTGATCCCTCAAGATTCTCCACGCCACCCAGCCTACGAGTATCGTCGCCACCGCGGCACCACCTCGGTGGGCGAGATGCAAGCCCATTCCAATCGAGTCGACAGCTGGGAAGAGTGATCCGTTGCAAAGCGGAAAATCAGGACAGGCGAGGCCGGCGCCGGTGTGGCGAACGGCGGCACCCAGAAGGATCTGCAGATAGACTGCCACGGTAGCGACAACGGCCAGGCGCGGCAGTGGCAACGAGCCAGGCAGCGGTTGGCGCACCAGAGGCCGGTTCCATGTGGGCGAGGTGAACACGGCCAACGACGCTATCAGGGAGAAGAAGGCCATGGCCAGGCCAGCGTGGCCGACGGAGATCGGTGCAGGAAGTAAGAACAAAACCGTCATACCGCCAAGCGTGGCTTGTATCAGTACGGCCAACACCGCCGCTACCCCCAGCCAGCGCAGCCAGCGCCTGCTGTCACGAAGCCACAGCCAGATGGCCAGCACCATGGTCATCAGACCGACGCCGCCGGCGACCATGCGGTGACCGTGCTCGTAGAAGATGCCGCCGACCATCGGTGGGAAAAGTGTGCCGTAGGAGAGGGGCCAGTCCGGCACGGCCAGCCCCGAGCCTGTGCTCGTCACCAGCCCACCGGCGATCACCAGCAAGAAGGTCGCAGCGGCCGTCAGCAGGGCAAAGTGATGCAATCGGCGACCGGGCTCAGTGGGTCGGGCCATTGCTTCCTCCTCGCTCCTTGACACCGCCCACACGACCTATCCGCGACCATCACCGTATCCACGGCCTAGGCGCGGCCGTAGCAGCCGCTGCTGGCGTCCTCGTCCCGTGGCGGCAGGTTTCACACCTTGACCACGAGGTGGTAGCGTCCCGCCCGCTCAGCTTCCGAAGGTGAAGCTGATCTCGGCAGTCTGGTTGGCGGCAACGGTGACATTCTGGGTCTGGGTGCCGAAGGACTCGTGCCAGGCCTCGATCACGTAGTCACCCGGGGGCAACCCGTCGAGCGAGAAGCTGCCGTCATCGGCGCTGACCGCAAAGTAGGGGTTGTCGAGGACGCCGATGAACGCCGACATCCACGGGTGCACGTCGCACTTGACAGGGATCATGATCTCCGGGTTCTGGAAGGTACGCTCCTCCGCCATTCCGGGGATGGGTTGACCAACGTTGAAGCCCTCGTTATTGGCTGGTTGAACGTTGACGTTGTGCAAGGTGTCGTCGTTGTTGACCACCTTGAGCGTCTGGCCGACCTGGATTCCCAGCATGTGAGGGGCGTACATGCAGCCGGTCTGATCGATCTCCACCGGCTCACTGGGTACCGGGAAAGTCTTGCCTTCTAGCCCCTCCTTCACGTAGACGAACACGTATCGCAGGGAGCCGTTAGCGTTCACCACCACACGCTGAGACGTGACATTTTCATTTTGATGTTTGCTCAAGCAGTAGGGGTCGGCGGCCATCTGGATTACCTGCATCTCCGGTGCGTTGCCGGTGAATTGGATGGTGCCGGTGATATTGCCGGCATCCGCCAGGGTCGCCGGGTTGATCTCCTCGGCGGCGGTGGCTGCCGGAGCCTCGGCGCCGGCTTCTGCCCCTGCTGACGGGGCTTGCTCTCCACCGCCACAAGCCAGCGACAGGAGCATCGAAACGGCTGCGATAGAAACTGCTAGGGGCTTCCTGAGCATCACTATCCTCCCGATGGGTAGAACTGTTGGAATGTCTGGGTCTTCAGCTCTCATTAGCGGCCCAGGGACATGATGTAAGAGGCCAGCGCCTCGATCTGGCGCCGGGGATCTTTGTCCAGCATGTCGACGTAGCTCGAACCCGGTGAAAGGTCCGTGAAGAACTGCGGCATCTTGGCCCCCGGCATGATCTTCTGAGGATCGGCGATCCAGTCCAGGAGCCACTCGTAGCGAAGCCGCCGCGGCGCCATGGTCATGTCCGGTGCCCAGTTCTCGGGGCTGCCGGGTGGATTGACCCCACCACGGACATGACACCTGAAACATTGTAGTACCGAGGCAAGTTGCTCTCCAGAGCGCACCAAATCCCGCGGGTAAGTATGAGCAGTGGTGAACTTCTCGTCGAAGGGGTAGCGGGCTCCATCGAGCGCCGCGAAATATCGGGTCAGGGTGTTGAGCTCTTGGTCGGAGAACTGGAAGGTCGGCATCCGCACCTTTAGCCACGGACGAATCGGCTGCGGCTGCCTGAGGAACTTGTAGAGCCAATCCGGCTGTACCTTGGCGCCCTCGGTTCTGAGATTGGGCGGCGCAAATGCCAGCGCCGCCGGCCGTGTTTGCCCCTCGGCCACCCCCTGTGCCGCGATCACCTCGCGGATGGCACCACCTTCATCCTCGATGATGTGGCAGCTGCGACAACTGTACTTGGAAATCAGGGCACGCCCGGCCTCCAGCGCAGCACGTCGGGGAGTCTTTGCCGGTAACCTGCTGGGTGGTATCTCCTCGTCGGTAAAGCCGAGAATCGCCGTGGCGATGGCATCGATCTCGGTTTCAGTGAGCTGGAAGTTCGGCATGCGGAAGAGCTCTTGTGGCTGCTTTACCTTGCCCTCGTCGAAGCTCCGTGGCGACCGGAGCTTCTGTTCCAGCCAGGGGCGACGCTCCAATGGCAAATCGAGGAGGCCGAAGTCGAGCCGGGTCACCGGCTTGCTCCCCCAAGTGGACAGCTCGGTACCGATGCGCCCACGGTCCTCGAATCCGGGAATGACGTGACAACTGAAGCATCCGTAGCGGCCGATCAGCTGTTCGCCGAGATAGAGACGCTCCTCCTCCACATTCATTGCCGAGAGGCGTTTCTGTGCTTCGGCGCCGGGCGCCTGTTTGCGGAGGTACTCGAGGGCCACCTGGTCGCGCAGTTCAGCGTTGACCGTTGGCACCTCGGGATCATCCCAGCCTGGTTTGCGCAAGCTCGACAGATAAGAGGTGACGTCGGCGGCCTCCTGGGTGGTCAATCTGAGGTTCGGCATCACCATGTCGGCCCAGTAATGCTTGGGGTTCCTGATCCAGGTGTAGAGCCACGACGCGTTGGCTTTGCTGCCGACGCCGTAGAGGTTCGGACCCTGGTAGCGGTAGCCGGTGAAACGGGTTTGGTCCTGGGGGAACTCGTTGCTTCCGGGCTCCTCGACGATGTGGCAGCCTAGGCAGCCGATCTGTTTGACTAACGCTTCGCCACGAGCGGCGTTGCCCGGTGGCGGTGAATCCAGCTCGGCGGCGGTGGACTTGGCGAAGACGTAGGCGACGATAGCGTCGACCTCGACGACATTACGATCTTGCCAGTATTCATCCGAGGTGTTGGCGAGGTTGAAGAACTTGGGCATGCGGGTGTTGGGGCGGAAAGACTTCGGGTTCATCACCCAGTTGAAGGCCCACTTGGGGTTGGTCTTCACGCCGACATGCTCGAGGCTGGGACCGGGTTTGCGTGTATTCGCAAATCGGTCCAGCGCGTGGCAGCCGAAGCAGCCGAGGTTCTCGATCAGATCCAGGCCGTATTGTAGCTGCGGCGCATCCGAGACCCATGTTTCGTCGACGTGGCACTTGAGACAGGAGGACTCGGTCTCGTAGGAGGGCCGCATGGGCCACTCCCAGAGCTGCCCGGCGGACCAGCCGTATTCCTCCGCCCAGCGATGAGCTTCGCGGTCGCTGCCAGGAGAGTGCACGGCCGAGTAGAACGACGTGGCTTGTCCCTTGCCGAAGTGGCAGATGGTACAGCCGAACTCGCCGACCGGGTGGGGAGAAGCGTCAGCGACGAACAGATCCAGGCGCGGATGGCTCTTGAAGGGCTGTTGTTGCTCTTCGTAGGCGGCGCTGGTGATCCCCAGATGGCAACTCTGGCAACGGTCTACGCGAGGTGAGGTGGTGAAATTGAGGTCCACGGGCAGGTCGTTGAGGACCACCTGATTGATGCGTAGCGAGGGGTTGAAAGCGTCGAGCACCGGCGCATTCCGGACGGCATAGACGATGCCGAAACGCAGGTTGTTCAGTCGGTCCTCGAGCCGTTCGATCTCCCGGGTCATGGCGCTGAGGCCGGCCTCCGCTGTTGACAGATTTTCGTGTAGAGAATCCAGGTCGCTCTGGATCTTGGCCTGGTCCTCGGTCAAGTCTTCGAGCAGCGTTTCGGCCTCGTGAAGCCGCTGGTCCGCCTCTTCCATTCGTGCCCGCTCGCTGCTGGCGTCGCCGTCCGGCTGATGGGCTGCCTCTTCGTACGACCAGCGGCGCGCATCGTAAATGGATCGTGCGAAGCGGAACTCCTGGGTCGCTAAGGACAGCTTGGTTTGCACTTCCTCGAGCTTGTCTTCGAGCACGGCGATGGAGTCCTGTTGGGCCTCCAACTCCCGCTCCGCGCTGTCGCGCTGCTCGGTCAGCTGGGTCAGCTTCTGCTGGTCGACTTGCGCCTGAACGGTCTTGAGTTGCTGCTGTGTGACCTCGTTCTCGATAACCTGAAAGCGCCGCTGGTAACTTTTCCACTCGCGCGCGTAGTCGTCCCAGATCATCCATCCGACGCTGGCGAGGCACCCCAGCGCTACCAACGCGAAGATAAAATTCAGCAGGTCGACGTCTCGGGCATAAACGCCTTTCCGCTTCTTGGCCATCCGCTTTCCCGTAGCTCGCTATGTTGGTGTCAGGCTTGCACCTGCTCTGGCATCAAATATTGAAGAAGAACTCCGGTATGGAGACGAAATACTTCAGGTTGACTGTCCACCGCAGATACATCTTGATCGGCACCAGCAACATCATCAGCAGCAAGAAAATGCCGATTCCATAGCGCACCGGACCCATGCGCTGGAAAAACTTCTGGAGCCATCCCCTCGCCAGCCAGACGGGCAGGGCGATGAAGTAGAACAACAACAACAGGATTCCCCAGATCTCTCTCACCAGCCAGAAGTCCGGTAGTCCGATGCCCAGCCAGCGGGCATAGATGTACTCGGAAAGCTGTACGTTGGTGAGCGGCACCACCTTGTGAATGTCCCAGTGCTCGAAGGGCCCGAAGAAGCCGAAGTTCGGGCCACGCAGGAAGGTGCCCTGGAAGACCATCAGGACCCACAGAATGAGAAAACCGAACAGAAAGACAGGGATCTCGTAGCGGCGCTCGTTGAAGGTGTAGTAGCCGTTACCCTTGGGATTGGGGTCGATGAACGGTATGACGATCAAGCCGACGATAATCAACGTGGGGATGACGACGCCCGCTAGCCATGGGTCGAAGTAGACGAGGATTTCCTGGAGTCCCAAGAAATACCAGGGGGCCTTGGAGGGGTTCGGGGTCAGCTGCGGGTTGGCCGGCTCTTCGAGCGGAGCGGGGATCATGATCGACCAGACCACCAGCAAAATGCTGGCCAGGAGCAGGCACAACAACTCCGTGTAGACAAGATCCGGCCACACGAAGACCTTCTCCTTCTCCTTTTCCTCGGCCTCGAAAACGGGCTTCCCCTGCGACAGTCTTTCGTCGTTGACGACCGCCTTGCGCATCGCGAACCAGAGAAAGAAAAGCACCAGCCAGATCATGCCGGCAATGGGCACGTTGTCGGGCCTGCGGAACTGCACCCAGAAGTTCTCCTCGAAAGCCGACAAGCCGAAGAAGACGATCGGCGAGCTGAGGATGGCCGCGCTCATCCATTTGTTCTGGGTGCAGAACTTCCGGTACTTGATGAACAGCACCAGGCCGGCGATGCACACTGCCAGCAGGTACTGGGGCGCAAACAGCCAGTTGAGAAAACTCTGGATCAGGTCGAGCACCATCTCCCCTTACAACGCCAGCGGGCCGCCCTTGCCGGGGCCGGAGATGCCACCGTCGCGTCGCACCCGCCAGAAGTGCGTGGCCAGCAGCATCACGAAGATGAACGGAATGCCGATGCAGTGCAGCACGTAGAACCTCAACAACGCCCCTTCGCCGACGAACCGTCCTCCCAGCAATACGAAGCGGACATCGGAGCCGGCCGTGATCAGCGGCACGTCGCCGAGCTGCATGAACTGGGAGCCAGGACCCTCGACCCCGAGTAGCGGTGTCGCCCGCGCCATGTTGCTACCCACCGTCACCGCCCACATCGCCAGCTGATCCCACGGCAGAAGGTAGCCGGTGAACGACAGCAACAGGGTGAGTACCAGCAGGAACACTCCGACGATCCAGTTGAACTCCCGTGGCGGCTTGTAGGATCCGGTCAGGAACACCCGCAGCATGTGCAGCCAGACGGTAATGATCATCAGGTGGGCAGCCCAACGGTGCATCTCACGCATGAGGCCGAGGGTCGCAGACTCAGACAGGTCCAGCATGTCCGGGTATGCCTGCTGAGCGGTGGGGCGGTAGTAAAACATCAGCAGGATGCCGGTAACCGTCAGCGACAAGAAGAGAAAGAACGACAGCCCGCCCATGCACCAGGTGTAGGAAATCCGCAGCCCCTGCTTGCGCATCCTCACCGGGTGGAGGTGCAGAAAGACATTGGTCAACACCGCCAGCGCCCGGTTCTTCGGGTCGTTGGGCATCTTGTGGCGGAAGATCGACTTCCACACCTGGGAACGTGTGAGGTCGGAGAAGGAATTCTTGATACGACCCATCTGTGTTCTGCTCCTACGATTTCTCGCGCGCCGCAGGCTCAGCGCCGTCAGGCACCATATACGAAAAAGGAGTTGGGGTCGTCCCAGCCGCCTCGCTCATAGAGGAACTTGCGCGACTTGTCGACCAGTATCTGCCCGTCCTCGGAGAGCGAAATCGCCGCTCGCTCGAGGGGACGTGGTGCAGGGCCCTCGAAGTTGATGCCGGTCTTGTAGAAACCGCTGCCGTGGCAGGGGCACTTGAACTTGTTTTCTGTTGACAGCCAGTTAGGTGTGCAGCCGAGATGAGTACAGACGGCAATGAGGGCGTAGAAGCCTTGGTCGTTGCGGATGAGCCATATTCCGTAGCGGTCTTTCAATTGTGTCGCCACCTCACCCACCTGATAGTCCTCGGGAAAGCCGGCTTTGAACTGCTGAGGTGGCTCGTACAGCACGTTCGGGTAAAGAAAGCGGAGTGTGCCCACCAGGACACCGGTCACCGCGGCGACGAAGGATCCCCAGGCGATTCCCAGCCAAGGAAGCGATTTGAGAAACTCACGACGATCGGTGACGGTCTTGCTGCTGCTCTTGTCGAGAGTGGCTTCTGACGCCTTCGTGTCAGCCATTGGCCTGCCTCTGACTCGTAGCTGCCGAGCGAATGCCGCTCATGGTCGAGCGGCCCTCTGCAGGACGGTCAGCACCGCGCGTGCAGCTTCGCGTACGCGCAGGTCGGGATCGTTGGATTCCAAGCTCTCGAGCTTGGAGCGGGCCTCAACCGACCCCAGCAAGCCGAGAGCTTGAATGGCGGCGACCATCGCATCCCGTTGCTGTTGAGGGTTCAAGTCTGGATTGCTGGCGAGGTAGTCACGATCGAGCATCTTGTGAAGCTCCGGCAATCCGCCGGCATCTCCCAGCCTGGCCAGGGCCACGGCGGCATTGCCCCGCACCTGGAAAGCGGGGTCGTTGAGGGCAACGGCGAGGGGCGCGCGCACCGTCTGGTTCTCGAGCATGCCTAACAGATAGGCGGCGTAGGTCCGCACGCCAACGTCCTCATCTGCCAGCAGCTCGGCGATCGCCGGAGCGGCCGGCGTGGCACTCGGCGGGCCGATGCTGCCGAGCGCCAGCAGCGTCTTGAGGCGGACATCGGCGTCCTCGTCATCGAGACATCCGCTGAGCACCGGCACCGATGATGGATGACCGACGGATCCCAGAGCCAGGACGAGAAACTCCCGAACCTTCGGGTTGCGGGCATTCTTGTGCTCGAGGGTCTGAGCGATGCTTCTCGCCAGTGTCGCGTCGCCGTGGAGACTGTCGTCGCGGGCCAACTTCTGGGCCAGATGAAACGCTGCCTGCCAGGGCTCGTTGATGCCGCCACCGGTGACCTCCGTCAGGTACTCGCTTGCAGGCTTGTCTTCATGAGCGATGAGCCCGAAAAGCAAAAAAACCCCGACAGCCCCGACGACCAGCATGAGGGGCAAAATGAAAAAGCCGAGGGCGACACGTAGGTGGCTGGGCTCAGGGGCCTGCCCGGAACCTTGGGTGTCATCCAGGGCACTCGTATCGCTCATCGTCTTCATCGGGGAATCGCCGCCAGCCACAAAAGGTAAGCTACTGGACGACCCCATGAGTGTCAATCCGGCGACCGGCCCTCGACTTCCTCCCGCGCCTCTCGGCGGAAACGTTCCGCCAGCAGCGGATCGTGGGCACGATGGGCAGGATTGTGACCGAAGCCCCGATGGATGGCGTCGCAGCCGTAGCAAACGGTGATCTCGGGGACCAAGTAGTAAAGTCCGTAGTCGATCAGCATGCAGACCAGGAGGCTTGCACCGTAGGTCCAGGGTGAGAGCACGGCGCCGGCAACAACGATGGCGAGCCCGAGCCGTCGGTTGAAATCTTTCTGGGTGAACAGGCGCTTGCTGCCGCAACAGAGGCAATGAACCAGCGGATCTAGGGGCGCTCCGTTTGCCTGCAAGGAGGCAGCCGCCAAAGGCTGACTGTGGCCGCAGTGCACGCAGGCAAGGGCCTCGGCATCATCGAGCTCCTGTACTCCCGGGCGCTGGCAGGCGGGACACCGCCATTCGAGGCTCTGGCTCATGGATGCTTTCAGTAGGGCTGGCCGGTGGCCAGTGACAGGTAGATGGAGATGGTCTCTCCGAAGAGCACGAAGACCAATGCAGCGTAGAGGATTCCCGTGGCCGACTGGATCGAGCGAATCTGCACCGTCTTCCAGATCATCCACGCCAGGCCGAGGGGGGCCAGAACACCGAGCACCGCGCGCACGGCGACGAAGAGGGCGTCACCCATGACGAAAGCGCTCACCAGTCCGCCCTCGCTGGTGCTCCACTCTGGCAAGTGGACGAAAAGGAGACCGAACAGTAGCAGCCCTTTGAGTATCTCCGTTCCGGCGAACAGCCACAGGACCTTTTGCAACGGTTGTAGTGGAAGACGGGGCTCAACCAGATACCAATGCGCAAGGAGCATGGCGAACAGCACCGAGCCAAGGGCCGGTGCCACGGTCGCGAGGCCGATGAAGTACAGGCCGGCGGCGAGACCGCCGGTCGACGGCAGCCACTGACGTAGCGCTGGTTCACTGACCACCGCCACAGTGCCAGCTATCGCGGCCAGGGCTAACAGGCCGAAGTGTTGACGAGCGGGTGCCAACAGTAGACGCACACCGCACGCCACGGCCGCCACAAGGGTGAGCAGAAATGAGACCGTCGCCACCGAGCCGAGGGGTGGCAGAGGTGACGACCTGCTGGCGATCCTCAAGCCGAACCCGAGGGTGAGGCCGGCCAGGCTCACCAGTAGCGTCAAACGATGGAACCCCGGTCCGGTAGGGGAACGGGCGAGGGCAGCTGCCATCAACATGCCAATGGCGCCGTGAGCTACCAGCAACGAGAAGGTGGCGGTGAGCATCTCGGGAAAGGCGGGGCGAAGGCGCGGAAGCGAGGCTTCAGGGTGTATAGCAGAGGCCTGAACGTGCCGCAACACGGCGATCTCGCCCAGGGTGCCTTCGTGTAGTGTCCGAACTTGACCAAGGCAGTACCCGCCGTCCTGTTTACCGCGCAGAGCCGCGGCCATAGAATCACGATTAGCAACGTCTCCGCGTTCGTTTTCGATTGCCCGGACACGCTGCTAGGACGCGATGCATACAACCCACCCTTCAGTTCCGTACAGGTTCGATGGCGGACGTATCGGTAGCGATCATCATACCGGCCTTGAACGAGGCGAAAGCGCTACCCATGGTGCTGGAGGAGATCCCTGCCTCGCTGGTCGACTGCATCATCGTCGTCGACAACGGCAGCAGCGATGAGACCGCCGAGGTCGCTCGCCGGGCTGGCGCCAAGGTGGTGAGAGAGCCGCGTCGGGGGTACGGCGGAGCTTGCCAGGCCGGCCTGGCCACACTGGCACGACAGCCCCCGGATGTCGTCGTCTTCCTCGACGCAGACCATAGTGACTACCCGCAAGACCTGGCCGAGCTACTCTCGCCGATTCGCGACGGCGAGGCGGATCTTGTTTGTGGCAGTAGGGTGGAGCTGGCAGAGGCCAGTGCACTCTCCCCCCACGTGCGCTGGGGAAATGGCCTGGCCACCTGGTTGATTGCCCGGCTTCATGGGCACAACTACCGTGACTTGGGGCCGTTTCGCGCCATTCGCTGGCCGGCGCTCCAGAGCCTCGAGATGCGGGACCCAGCCTATGGATGGAATGCCGAGATGCAGGTCAAGGCCCTACAGCGTAAGCTTCGCGTCTCCGAGGTACCTGTGCGCTACAGGCAAAGGGTGGGGCGCTCGAAAATCAGTGGCACGGTGCGGGGCACGTTGCTCGCCGGCAGTGCCATCCTCTGGACCATCGTTGCCCTCCGCTTCTTTGCTGCGGCCAGGCCAGGTCGCCGGCTGAGAGATTCATAGATCGATGGAACGCCTCGAGCTTTACCGCCAACTAGCGCAGCCCGCCACGACGCGCATTCTCTACTACGTGATCGATGGCCTCGGCGGCCTGCCATTCTCCGCGGGCGGGCCAACCGAGCTCGAGACGGCTCACACACCCACGCTCGACCAGCTGGCGCGGCAGGGATCCACAGGCCTCATCACCCCGGTCCTGGCTGGCATCGCCCCGGGCAGCGGGCCGGCGCACCTGGCGCTGTTCGGCTTTGATCCCACCGAGACGACCGTCGGGCGGGGTGTGCTGGCTGCCCTGGGGATCGGCTTCGAGCTGCGGCCCGGGGATGTGGCGGCACGCATCAACTTCTGCACTCTCGATGGGGAGGGCAAGGTCGTCGATCGCCGCGCCGGGCGCATCGACTCGCCAGAGGGGGCCCCGCTGGCCGAGCGGCTTGACGGCATGGAGCTTGCGCCGGGCGTGGATTGCATGGTCCGCCACGTCAAGCAGTACCGAGCCTGCCTAATTCTCCGGGGTTCGGGCCTCGACGGCAGGATTGCCGACACCGATCCGCAGGTGACCGGCGAGCCGGCGAGACAGCCGCAGCCGTTACACCCTGATGCTGACAGCACCGCTTCCCTGGTGGCGAGCTTCATCGATCGGGCCCGGCTGCTGCTCGCCGATCAGAGCCGCGCCAACGGCGTCTTGCTCAGAGGGTTCGACTCCTATCAGCCGCTGCCCAGCCTCGACGAGCTTTACGGCATCCGGGCCGCGGCGGTTGCTGCCTATCCGATGTATCGAGGTGTTGCTCGCGCCGTCGGCATGCGGGTTGTCGAGGTCGACGACGATCCGCGATCCTTGGCCCGAGCAGCCTCCCGGGCGCTCGAGGACCACGACTTCATCTACGTGCACTACAAGACGACTGACAGCCGTGGTGAGGATGGCGATTTCGATGCCAAGGTGGGCGAGATTGAACAGGCCGACCACCTCGCTAATCAGCTCCTGGAAAACTCCTTCGATGTGGTCATGGTCACCGGCGACCATTCCACCCCGGCGTTGCTGGCACGCCATTCCTGGCACCCGGTGCCGCTGCTGCTCTGGGGTGGCGGCTGTCGTGCCGCCGCTGGTGCCAGTGAGTCTTTCGGAGAGAAGGCCTGCCTGCATGGGGCTCTAGGGCAGCTGCAGAGTACCGATGTTCTACCCCTCGTGCTGGCACAGGCGGGCCGCCTGGCCAAGTTCGGTGCGTAGCCCGAGCTTCTCCACGGCTCGCGGCCGCGCGGGCGCCAGGTCCGCGATGAGGGCGTTGCGCTTACCCCGAGGGCTCGACGTACTGCACGAGTACGCCTGCGCCCTCGAACCGGCGCGCG
>JBHHYG010000063.1:0-13179 GCA_046757445.1 Acidobacteriota bacterium | reverse complement strand
TGATGCTGCGCAGGTGAACGCAGCAGCGGAACAATGCTGAGGCTGCGCTAGCGACCCTGCGCCGGGGGCATCGTCCAAATCATCTCTACCCCGCGCCGCGGCCGGTGAGGACGGCAAAGGGAGTCAGAAGCAGGATCTTCAAATCGAGCCACAAAGATTGGTTGTTGATGTACTCGATGTCCATGCGCACCATCTCGTCGAAACTCACCATGTTGCGTGCCTTGACCTGCCATAGCCCGGTGATGCCCGGAAGGGTGGCGAACCGGCGCCTGTGCCAATCCTTGTACAGGCCGACCTCGTAATCTAGGGGGGGCCTGGGGCCGACCAGACTCATCTCTCCTCGGAGAACGTTGAACAGTTGGGGCAGCTCGTCGAGGCTGGTCTTTCGCAGGAACCTGCCGACCTTGGTGACGCGTGGATCCGAATCCATCTTCAGGCTTTTCCCACCCTCGAGATCGTCCGCGCTCAGGTTCTCTTCGATCAGATGTTGGACGTGGGTTTTGTGCACGCTGGGATCCGTATTATTGGCCATCGTACGGAACTTGTACATGGTGAAGAGCCGTCCTCTCTCGCCAATGCGCGTTTGCCTGTAGACCACGGGGCCACGCGAGGTCGACTTGATCAGAAGCGCGATCACCGCCATGAGCGGAACTGTCAGGACGAGATTCGCGCATGACACCGTGATGTCGAAGGCCCGCTTGAGGAACCGCTGCCAACCGTAAACACCCGGCTGGCCGAGGCAAATCAGGGGGATTCCACCGAACCCGTCGAGCGTGGAGTTGGGAAAGGACAAGGCAAACAGGTCGGGCACGACGTACACGCGCACGTTGCATTTCTGCAATGCGGTACAGGCCGAGATAACACGTGAGTGGGCACGAAGCGGCAAAGCGACAACCGCCTCCTCGATCCTGTGCCCGTTGACGACGTCCTCGAGTTCATCGATGGTTCCGATGACAGGCTCCGCTGCAAACGAGCACCCTGCCTTGCCGGGGTCGTCGTCGAGGAACCCGACCAGGTTCAAGTCCCGAGCTGCGAATTCCTCGATCTGCGCCACTACTCTTTGACCTACCGCCCCGGCACCCACGACCAGAACCCGCCTGCGGCTGGGTCGCGTCGCGGGATTGAAGGCTCGCCGATAGGCGTAGAACGCCAACCTGGCTCCTGTGAGGAGGACGAGGTCGAGGACGTAGAACAACAAGATCACGGCCCGGCCCGTTCCGCGATAGGTAAAAAACAGCACGCCCGATAGAAGCAAGGTCGAGACGCTAACGGCTAGGGAGACGTTCCGTAACTCCATCGTGAGGGTATCGTTGCGGCGGCCATCGTAAATGGAGAAGGTGATGAAGACGACAGGCCAGATGAGCACGATCAGGGGCAGGACCTGCGGAGGCAATAGCCGAAAGGGCTCCTGCGGGCTGGACGCGAGGTAAACTGGCATCCCGAGATCCTGCAGGAACTCGACGAGTGGCCGGGGAAGAGTCCAGACCTTGGAACGGATGTACGCGGCTGCCACCGCCAGCCCGATGGTCCCGAGCCAGTCAAGCAGGAAGAGCACGACGATGCGACGGAAACTGAACTGACGCAGCATCCTTACACGTCCCGAAGTCGCAAGCCGCGGCCGGCGGCCAGCGAGTACTTTTTACCACAGTCGCCGCACTCATAAGACGCTTCGCCGCGGCGGCTCAGACTCCGCGCACACTCACAGACGTAACCGACCGCCCGAGCTGGGTTCCCGACCATGAGTGTATGCTCGGGAACATCCCTGGTGACGACGGCCCCAGCACCTACAAGCGCGAATCTCGCGATCGTGATGCCACAAAGCACGGTGGCGTTCGCGCCGATCGTCGCTCCATAACAAATCCGCGTCGGTAGCAGCTTCCCTCCGGCCCTGCTGCGCGGCCACAGATCATTGGTGAAGACAGCGTTGGGACCGATGAACACCCGATCTTCTATGAGCATCTTCTCCCAGATGCTGACCCCGTTCTTGACAGTCACGAGATCGCCGATCGTCACTCCGTTCTCGATGAACACATGGTCACCGATGTTGCACCCGCTCCCCACCTGAGCTCCGGCCATCACGTGTGCGAAGGCCCAGATACGAGTTCCCTCCCCGATCTCATCCGTCTCCACCAAGGCGCTTGGGTGCTGAAAAAAGCCCATTGCTCGTGCTCTTTCGCTAGGAGGACGCGTAGAAGCGCCGGATCAGACCAACCACGTACCGGATATCCGCCTCGGTGAGCTCGGCGTAGATCGGCAAGGAGAGTATCTCTCTCGCGGCTGCACTAGAGACGGGAAACTCGCTCGAGCGATGGCCGAGATGCTTGTAGGCCTCGAGCTCCGGCAGCGGGATCGGGTAGTGAATCCCCGCTCGAACGCCATTTTGCTCCAAAAACGCCTTGAGCTCGTCTCGCCTGGCTGCCCTCACGACGTACAGATGGTAGACGGGACGTACCCACGGTTGCACCGTGGGTACGGTGATCTCCTCGATTCCCTCGAGCAGGGAGGTGTAGAGGGACGCGTGCTGGCGTCTCTTTTCGTTCCAATCCTCGAGATGGCGCGCTTTGACCGTCAGGATCGCCGCCTGCAGGCCGTCGAGGCGGCTGTTGAAGCCCTCGATCTGGTGGTTGTACTTGTCCTTCCTACCGTGGTTGGAAAGCATCCTGATCCGTTCGGCCAGGGCACCGTTCGCGGTGACCACCGCGCCAGCATCGCCGTAGGCTCCGAGGTTCTTGCCAGGATAGAAGCTGAAGCAGGCGGCGTCGCCGAGGGATCCGACCCGACGGCCGCGGTATTCGGCGCCGTGAGCCTGCGCAGCATCTTCGATCACCTTCAGACCATGGCTGCGCGCGACCTCGAGGATAGCATCCATATCCGCCGGGTGTCCGTAGAGATGAACGGCGATCGCGAGCTTCGCTCGTGGGCTGATCGCGTCGGCGATGGCCTCGGCAGTGATCAGGTAGGAATCCGGATCAATATCCACGAAAACCACCGACGCTCCGACGGCCGTGACAGCCTCGGAGGTGGCAATGAAGGAGTTCGCCGGTACAATCACCTCGTCGCCCCTCCCGATCTGCATGGACCTCAACGTCAGCATGAGAGCATCTGTGCCATTTGCGACGCCGACGCAATACGGAACCGCGCACATTTCGGCGAACAGCGATTCGAACTCGGCTACCGCGGGACCACCAATGAAGGCAGACGCCTCGATGACCTTCCGGATCGCCTCGTCGATTTCCCCTTTGATGTTGCCGTACTGAACCTTCAGATCCACCAATGGGATATCCGCTGCCGGCGCTTTATTCGTGGTCACTGCCCACCACCTTCCGCACTCTGTCAACATAGTGTTTCTTGTGCCGGCGCCAGCTGAAGTTCCGCATCGCCTCTTTGTTTTCCGCGGCATTCCTGAAGATGCTGGCAGAGGTGTTGTGAAGCTCAAGGATTTTCTCCGCAAGATCTTCCGAGCTGCCAGCCTTGAAGTATACGAGCTGATTGTCACTGAAATAATGACGTATCGTCGCCGTATCTGCACAGATCACGGGTTTCCCCATGCGCAGGAACTCGACCACCTTCGTCGAGAAGTAGTATCTCCAAAAAATTCCGTCTCGGTGCGGCGACACGCCCACATCCGCCTTCGCAATGAGATCAGGTATATCCTCGATGGGAACCGGGTTTAGGAAGCGCACGCGATTCTCAAGACCTAACGCTCGACTTTGTTCTTTCAAAGCCGGCAGTGCGTCGCCCTCGCCGACGATCGTCACAGACAAACCAGGAATCCGGTCGCCGATGATTGCGACGGCATCGAGCAGTAGATCGAGACCGTAACGTGTCGCCACGGTCCCCGTATAGATGAGCCTTAGGGATCCGTACGGCCGTTTCGCAGAGTTCGACCGTGCGACTGCAGAGCTGAAGACTCTCTCGTCGGGGACATTGAGGACCACGCTTACTTTCTCCGGGTTCAGCCCCCGGCTCACGAACAGATCCCTGACCGGATCGCTGACGGTGAAGACGTGGTCCGCGAAGGAGAAGCTGATCCGCTCGACCCACTCGAGGAAGCGGGTGAGCCAGTGGCTTTGCAAGAGCCCGTACTTTTCACAGAAGAACTCAGGTATCGGCTCGTGGGCATCGAGAATCACAGGTCGGCCCACCAGTTTCTGCGAGACACCGCAGAAAACGAGGAAGTCCGGCATCGTGTGCACATAGAGGGCTCGGTATCGCCGCCGAAGATAGAGCAGGTTCACGTAGAACGTGGCCAAGATGAAAAAAGCCAGGTACTCGAACACGTAGCGTGCTTTGCCGCCTCGCCGCCGGGATAGAGGAACGCGGTAGATACGCACGCCGTTCTTGGTTTCGCAGCGTCTCTCACCGCGCGCCTCCAACGTAACCACGTCGACCTGGAACCCGGACTCCTGCAGCGCTTCCGCCTCCCGGCGAACGCGAGGATCGCGCAGGTAATAGGACTGCGCCACCATCAGGATGGAGGTGCGACCGGTCACCCGTAGCTCGCCACCAGGCGGTCGACGATCTTCCGGTGGGCCTGGCCGTTGCCGAAGATTTCCGGACGATGATCGCCCGTCGGCTCGAAGTTCTCGATGGCGGCGAGCAGCTCGTCGCGATCCGGCTCGACGTGCAGCTTCCAGCCCGCTTCTAGAATTTCCGGAAACCAGACCAAATCGATCGGCACGATCGTCGGCTTCCCGAGCAGAAAGGCCTCGCGACGCACGCCGCCGGAGTCGGTGAGCACCTTGTCCGCCCCGGCGAGAAGTTGAAGGAACTTCGGGTAGCTTGTAGGCACCGTGAGATCGATCGTCGGCGAGCCCTCGAGGCGTCCGATGAGGTCGAATTCGACGAGCTTCTTCCGTGTCCTGGGGTGCACAGGGAAGTGAATTTGGCGGCGGTAGCAGACCAGGGCTTCTACGATTTCCCTCAGTCGATCTCGATCCTCGCAGTTTTCCTCCCGATGGATGGTAACGACAAGGTATTCCCCGCGTTCCACCGGGATCTCGTTGCCTGCCACGATGGTCTCGAGCGCATCTTTCATGAGGTCCCCGGACTCGCAGATTCTGCGTGGATCCACGTTCTCTAGCTCGAGGTTGCGAGTAGCGCTAGGTGTGCAAGTAAAGATGACGTCCGAGACAACGTCGGCGACCCTGCGATTGATTTCTTCGGGGTTCTCGAGTGAGGGTGTGCGAATGCCGCCCTCGACGTGCGCTACCGGAACTTTCATCTTTCCCGACACCAGGGCCCCAGCCGCCGCTGAATTCACGTCTCCGTAGACTAGCGTCACGTCGGGTCGCTCTTTCTGTAGCACCTCCTCGAGCTGCAGCATCATGTGAGCCGTGGCACAAACTTTGCTGCGCTGCGGAATCTCAAAGTGATAGTCCGGCTCAGGTATTTCAAGGCTCTCGAAGAACGCCTTCGACATCTCGTAGTCGTAGTGCTGCCCGGTGTGGACGATAACCTCGTGCACACCGCGAAGCTTGAGCTCCCGTTGCACGAGGAATTCCTTCACGAAATTAGGCCGGGTGCCTACCACGGAGACGACCTTCAAGCTCACGACTGTAACTCTGGGTACTCCACCCGCTCCTCGGACCCAGAGCGCTTCAGAGACCGGGTTGCGGCCTCGAGCACGGCCACCACCTGCAGTCCGTGAACGCCGTCGCTCAGGGGTGGCTGCCCCGTCAGGCAGCAGTCGACGAAGTGAGAACATTCCACACGCAATGGTTCTTCGAAGTCGATCTTTGGGATGACAATATCTCCGGACCTCAGAAGCACTTGATACTCACCGAAGCCGACCATCTCGCCGGGAGGGTCCTGTCGTCCCCTGACCTCGACCCCTTTGTCTACTACTTGGATTTTCTGGTCGGCCGAGACGTCGTCGTAGATGATCATCTTTTGAGTGCCAACGATGGTGATCTGCCTTACCTTCTTGGGGTCCAACCAACCGAGGTGGAGGGAACAGATGATCCCGTCTGGGTAGCGGAGGTTCAGGAAAACCACATCCTCGATGTTTTCCTGGATATAGCAGGCCCCGAAGGCTTGGACCGAAGTCGGCGTCTCGCTCAGCAGGTAGTTGACGATGGATACGTCGTGAGGGGCGAAGTTCCACAACGAGTTGACGTCCTGCCTCACCTTCCCCAGGTTCACCCGTGTCCCATACGCGTAGAGAACGTCCCCGATCTCGCTGCTCTCGATGAGCTCCCTGGCCTTGCGCACGGCTGCATTGTAGAGGAACGTGTGCCCGACCATCAGCGTCAGGTCGCGCTCCGCGGCCATCTGGATTAGCTCGATTCCCCTCTCGGTACTTTCGCAGAGCGGTTTCTCCACGAGCACGTGCTTGCCGGCATTGAGCGCCTCTGCCGTGAGCTGCGAGTGGGTGAGGGCCGGGGTCGCGACTACCACGGCGTCGATGCCGGTATCGTCCAAGACTTCATGGTGGCTCTCGAGGACCCGAACGGAGGGATAGGTGCGCCGTATCTTCTCGCGATTCTCCTCCTTGAGGTCAGCAACGCAGGTGGTTTCGACCTCAGGGATCTGCAGGAGATTCCTCAGGATGTTGGGACCCCAGTAGCCGGCGCCGATCAAACCGACCTTCAGTGTTTTGCTCATGAGTCGTTGAAACCCGTCACCGTTTCTGCCACTGGGATACGACGAAGCAGGACAGTATCCTACCCTGGGCTTTGGCGATCAGCGACTCAAACGCCATCAACGCTGGGGAGATCCACCGCTTGAACCGCAGGGGCAGCCGAAAAACCATGCTGTTCAGCACCTTGCGTCATCCGTGCAGCCTCTGTCGAGAGAGGCTGTGATCTACGTCAGAAACCTGCCGCTTCACGGATAACGCGTAGAAATGGGCCATCGCCACCAACATGGGCCCTGTCGCCCAGCGTGCGTAGTGGATCTTGTTGGTGAACCGGGTGCAGTACTTGCGAAAGTAGAAGTAGCCGTTCTCACTGCTCATGTTTTCCAGAGTCCAAGCGAGCGTTCCCTCGGCAAGTGGACGGCAGCGTCGGTCCCAATCAGCGAAGATGCACAGGGTCTGGATGGTTTGTGCGAGCCCCTGGATGTCAACGGGATATCTGCGGTGGGCCGTGAATTTGGGAGGCACGCCATCGCTGAAAAACCTGTCAACAAGATAGCGGAGCCCTCTCTCCGCGCCGCGCGGTGATCATCTTTGGGCGCCACCCGCAGGATCGTCAACAGACTGTCAAGGACATAGCCGGTATGAAAGTTGTCGATCCAGTGGTACTGGGCCTTTTCACCGTAATACCAAGAACCATCCGCCCGCTGACAGGCGACGGTGTAGTCGGTGGCAGCAAGAGCCCGATCAATCAGGTTCTGCACGGCCGTCAGCTTGCCGACTCTGGCACATAGAGCCGCGCCTAGCATGTTGGCATTGTGGATCGCTTCATCGACACCAGGGAAGTAGCGGAAGCAGACGCCCTCGGCCAAGCGGAGCTCCCCCAAGTCGTCAGCGATGAACGCGCAGGCTGACTTTGCCGCCTCGAGAAGCCGAGCGTCCCTCGTAACGAGGTACGCAGACAGCAGTGCGTCGGCACAGAAACACGTCGTCACCAGGTTCGGAGTGCCGCCCCCGTCCTGCACGACGCGGCTGGCATACGGCAGATCTGTTCCCCAACACTTCCCGGACCAGCCGCGGTGCGCTCTGGCCAGAATCTTCTCGGAGAGGGACTCGAGACCGGTCTGAACCTCGACGCCGCTGAGACGAAGCAATGCCGATGCCTTCAGGACATCGGCGAGCGTCTTGCTGCTTACAGTTTTGCGGACCCCAAGTGCTCGGCGCAGGTTGACCGGCAGACGGAGGAAGATCTGCTGCCATATCCGCGCGACGATACGGGGACCGGATCGGAGCGGCCGAGCAAAGGGCGAGGAGAGGCCGTCGAAGAGATCGAATGAGCGATAGCCAGCGCTTTCGAGGTTTCTGATGCAGGCTTCAATTACCGGAAGGATGTCCATCGGTCCTGTCCAGGAGGTCGCGGTAGGCGGCCATCAACCCCGAGACCACCACCGGAACCGCGAACTGGTCCCTGGCCTTCAGCACGTTGTTCTCTCGGATGCGTGCAAACGAACCGCGACTGTGCAGGGCACGCAGCAGCCCATCGCGCACGCTCGAAACCGTGGTATCCGGAAGAATGAAACCATTGTCCTCGTCGTCCAGCACCTCCCCGATGGCGCTCACCGCGGGGGCCATGACCGGCAGCCCCGCCGCCATGGCTTCGACGATCACGTTGGGAAAGCCCTCGCCGTGGGAGGTCGGCAGCACGAAGAGGTCAGCGTCCGCAAAGGCCGCTACCTTTGCGGGACCCTCCACGTGTCCCAGGAAAGTCACCCTGTCACTCATGCCCAGGTGTTCGACGAGCCCCCGTAACTCGTTGAGGTCCGGACCCTCCCCGGCGATATGGATCTCGACGTCTTCCTCGAGATCGGAGGCCGCTGCCACCAGTTGGAAACATCCCTTGTCGCGGCGGACTCGTGAGAGAAACAGGATACGCGCGGGTCCTGCGGCGTCTCGATCCCCGCTGTGCGAACCGCGGGAGCTCACTCGTGCCTCGAGATCGCGCAAGAACTCCGGGTCCACCATCACCGTAGAGACCCGAATCTTGGCGCCGGAGAGCCCCGCCCGCATCAGCACGCCACGGAAACGGCCCGAGAGCACGAGAAGAAGGTCGGCCCTGTCGAAGAGCGCCACGATTGTACGTCCTGTCAGGCTCCCGCGGAGGATCCGCTTCTCGAACCTAGTGTCCCAGCCGCGGACGAAGATGATCGTCGTCAGGCCGAGCATCCTGGCCCAGAGCACGGCCGTCGAATCCCTCAGGAGCGAGCGGCAATCCAGCGACGGGTGCACTTGTACCGCCACGAGGTTTTCCTCTCGCCGCAAACGGGAGAGCCGGCGTAGCACACAGATCTGTCTGCGCAGGCTTGCGACGACATGCCCGCGGCCGGTTCCGACGTTGAGAAAGAGGAAACGGAATGGAAGGGAGCTACTCTCTGAGGCGCAGTGGCGTCGCATGAGCGCCAGGTAGTTTGCGACGCCGCCCCCGGAGCCCGGTTCGGGTCCTAACAAGGCGATGGCTCTTTTCAACTTCGTGCCCTTGCCTCGTAGTAGCTCAGGATCAGGCGACAACGGTGCTCCCAGGTGTACTTCGAGAACGCCAGCTCGCGAGCACGGCTTTGGATCTGTTCGGGCCGCTCCAGATGCAGGGCCCGGTCCAGCGCCGCCCTCAGCGCCTCGTCGTTCTCCGGCTCGACCAAGAAAGTGTTCTCACCATCCTCGACGACCTCGTGGATCGTGGGAAAGCCATCGCCCACCACGATGCGGCCCGCGGCCAGATACTCGAGAAGCTTGAGGGGTGAGCAGTAGTCGATCGTAGGCACCTTGCGGGACCAGACCATCAGCAGGACATCGGCCGCCGCCAGATACGAGGGAATGCTGGTGTGGGGCACCCTACCCGTGAGCCGGAAGTTTTCCAGGCCCCTCGCGGAGGCTTGATCCCGGAAGCGGATGGCTCGGTCTTCCGGGCCACCGACCACCAGAAACAGGACGTCCCGAAAGTGCTCCGCCAGCGACACGATGCGAGATATGCCTCGATCCTCGTACAGGCTGCCGGTGTAGACGACGATCTTTTGGCTGACCGGCAACGACCGGAGCCGACGCGCCTCCTCACGTGTGGGCGGGTTTTCGAACATCGCGGCATCGAAGCCATCGTGCACCGCTACGAGCTTGTGGTCCGGAACGCCGCGGCCGCGCCAGAGCTCCCTCATCTTGTTCGAGATGGCAACGAATAGACGAAGGTTAGGTTGCCTGGCCCTGGCGACGATTCTCCGGATCAGAAGGCCATTGACCCACCGATTGGTAGCGTGGGGGAACGGGTTATGGCTCTCGAAGATGACGTCTCGGCCCCTCGTCGGGAGGAGGGTCAGCATCCACTCGTTGCGGAGGAACACTACATCGGGCTCCGCACCGCGAACCTTGAGCACCGCAGGGATCGCGCCACCCAGAGAGTTGAGTCGGCCAGCAACGCGGAACCGACGAAACCCGAAGACGCTGAAATCCACGGACGGTTGGCCGAGACGCTTCGCCGCCAGACTCTCGAGCCCCTCGGTTGCTCCGCCGAAAGGTGCCCCCAGGATGACCTCGTGACCGAGTCGCGTGAACGTGTTGCACATATGCAGCACCTGCAGCACGTTCGCCTTCTCTGCGTCGAGGGGAACAGAATGCAGATAGAGGATCTTCACCGGGTTGACCGAGAATACCGCCTAGGGAAGGATGAACCAGCCGAAGTTCGGGGCATCGATTCGCCTCCAGTGGCGGCGGGCGGCCGCGGGGTCGACGACCGCATCGATCTCCGCGATTGTCAAGGTCCGGAACCACGTGTCCCAGATGCTACTCTCGGACCAACCCCACCCCGAGGAGCACCAGCCAGTTCTCTGCGGCCGCCTCAGGTGCCTCTGGCCCGCTAGCGCCAGCCGCAGGGCGACGTACAGTAGATAGGGATAGGGATCTGCTGTTCGGGAGTTGTGGACAGCAAGCCGGATCCACTCACCTGGCGAAAGCAGGCGGCGCCGCGCCCAGGAAAACCCCCCGTCGGGATTCTGATTCGCCAGCAATGCCGCACGAGCTCCTTCCAGCGCCCGTCCGATGTCAGCGCGGCGGTAGTTGAGGGCGTGGTGCGCGTAGCACAGTACATGGAGCGCGTCGAGATCGTCGCAGGCACCCCCACCGAGCATCGGTGAAAAGAGGCCGTCAGGTTGTTGAAGAAGGAGGGTTCGATCCACCGCCGCGTGCAGTAAGGGAACCTGGCGATCCATGTAGTTGTAGATGAGGAACTGGTGGACGAAGCCGTTCATCCCTTGGAAGTAACGACAGCTGCGGCCGGTGCCCCAGTAGCTGGTGGCAGGATCCGCCATACGATCGTGCCAATCGAACCAAGCGTCCAGGCCCCGCGCGGCCTCCGATTGCCCACGCTCGAGCTCGTCGATCAACATGATGGCGATGAACATCGCCTTGTTGCCAGAATTGGAGGAGCGCTTCCAATCGAGACCGTCCAGCCAACGCCGCATGTAGTCGGGATCAAACCACGGCCATACAGCACGGATCGGATAGCGGGGTTGGCCGCCGACAACCTTGAGGGCGCTGACGGAGAAACCGGTTAACTGCCGATCGAGGTGCTCGAGATCGTGGGCTGGGTCGGTGACACGACTTGCCGCCCCGGGGTCTCGAAATAGTCCCGTCTCCTCATCCTGGAAGTTCCGAACGAATTCCAGCCACTCCAACCTGCGTTGCTCGTTCCAGGTTTCCGTCACGGTGCAGAGATGCAGCGTGAAGAGCGCAAAGAAGGATGCGAAGACCGTCGGCTCCGCCTGCTCGTGGAGCCGATAGCAACATACAGAATCCGGCTCCCGCATGCTCTCGACCCAGGAAAGCGCCCGCTGACGCCACATCGGCCCATCACCAGCCACCGATTCGGGTACATCCCTCGCAGCTGGCGAGGCCGACCGATGCGTGACGCTCTGGCTTCTTGCGTGACGTTCAGCCATCGAGCACCTCGTGCCCCGCGGCGAACTTTGGTGAGGGAACGCCGACAGCTTCAAAGCCAGCGCTCTTCTTGGCAGCGACCCACAGGCCCGCCATAAGCCAGAAGATCCCGCCGCCGCGAGGAACGATGGGGTAGTTGTTGTAGCCGAAGCTCAGAAGCACACAGAACCCGTACAACACGACCAGGCCGCCCAAGACCTCGGCGTCGCCATCAGGCCTACTGCGCCGCTGAACCGTCAGGAAGGCCAGACTCATCAGGATGACGAACGGCGTGATGTAGAGCGCCGTTCCGATCACTCCGCTCTCGAACATCAGAGTCGAGAGCGCTGAGGCGTCCATCTGCCCGATGCCGACTCGCCTCGCCAGATTCGTGGTGCCGAGCGGGCCTTCTGTGGTGCTTCCAAGGCCGTACCCGGCGAGGAGAGCCGCCCCCCCGTCTTTCGATAGGAGATCCCAGGCGTGCACCAAGGCCCCATAACGAGTGAAGGACAGCCCTCCGTCATCGGCCTCGTACACTCCGCCGTTCTCAACGTACAGCGCTTCCTTCAGAAACTCTGGGTCGAAGAACGAGGTGAGCCCGAGCGCCCCACCGTGGTAGCGCTCGGAAGAGGTCTGGATGACGAAGAACAGCGCCGGGGCGACCACTGCGAGTGCCAGCGCGCCTACCAGAAGCCGCTTGGGCTTTGCCGTACCCATGTCTCTTTGCACCAGGAGCATGAACATCGCCACCGACAGACCCATCGGCAGGAGGATCCAGAGAAACTTGATGTCCGACAGAGCACCCAAGAGCAAAAAGCAGAGGGCGGAGAGCGCTAGGACCCACAACGAGGTTCGCCGATTCGCGAATTGCCACACCACGATGCACAAAACGGCGGAAATGAAGACTGCGAGAAACCCGCTTCCACCCTGGCCGAAAGTCCCCGTCAAGTAGTCCGCCTCGACAGGTCCGCTCACGGAGCCTTGATAGGCGACATTGACCGCCAAGCTCGCGGGAAGCTGCAGCAGGAGGGCGATCACGAGCGTACGGTACACCGTCCGCCCACTCCTCTCGTGAACGAGGTACTGCCCCAGCACGAACATCAGAGGGGCGACCGCAATGCGTCGGAAACCATTGATGAACATCACCAGCGACTCGTGGAGCAAAGTGGTTTGCAGCGTGAGCGCTGCCATCAGGGCAAGCAGCACGAGAACCGGCTTGGAATCAACCCTCGAAGGAGCACCTCCCCGCAGAATCATCACCGCCAGCAAGAATAGGACCAAAAGGTCCTGCGCCCAGAAGACGGAGTTGGTCTCGGTGAACGGTGCGTGAAAGAAGCCGAGCCCGAGCACCAGCAGCATGAGCACTGCGCAGAGGTGCTTTCTCGTGGCGGAGAAGGCCCAGGCAGCCATCAGGACTGTGAGCCCGAGACTGGAAATCAGCAGCCCGACTCTCACGTCTCTGGCGACGATTTGACCGACCAACGCACTGAATAGAAACAGAGCAATCGACACGACCGCCGTCGCAAAAGGGGGTAGGCTTTCTTGGCGGGCACTATCCATCTAGCGATTCCCTGGCTCTAAGAACCGGCAGAGGATCCGTCCCGCGTCCTGTGGAAATAGAAATGGCGTAACCTCCGAGTAGGAAA
>JBHHYG010000062.1:0-13248 GCA_046757445.1 Acidobacteriota bacterium | reverse complement strand
CTCTATAGTTATCGACTGCTTACGCAGTTTTCCAACAGTCTCTCAGCCCGTTCCTGGCGGACCGCCCTGGTGTGGGTGTCTTCAGGCGTGAAGCTCATGCAGGGAGGACCCTACACTGCACTCGCTGCTGCTGTACACACCGGCCCGGCGAGCAACCCCGATGAACTGCCTCTCAAGTCGCCCGACCAGAAGATCCTGCAGCGCCAGCAGGAGCTGCACCAGGCTGCCAACAGCGCCAACGTCAGTATCTATTCTCTCGACCCGAGTCTGTTGGTGGACTTACATGTGGATGCAGTAGATGCACGCCAGGGGCCATTGCGATACGGCACTCCTAGTGCTGGCGACATCACTAGTAGCCCTACCTCCGTCTTACGCGGGGTCAAGCCGTCCGTCGACGCCTTGAGGGACTCGCTGCGGCATGCAGCCAATGAGACCGGTGGTAAGGCTTTCATTGCCTGGACCGATCTGGGCAAGGCGCTGGAAGCGATCGAAGGGGACACCAGCCGCTACTACCTGCTGAGCTACCTGCCGCCAGCGCCGGAAGGCGACGGCGAGTATCACCAGATCCGCGTCGAGGTAGCCCGGAAAGACGTTACCGTGCGTGCGCGGCAGGGGTGCACGGACTACCCTGCGGTGGAGCGCCGCAGCCGGCGGATCGAAGCTGCACTGTCGCTTCCGGGAACGGTGGCCGACCTACCGCTGCGAGTGGAGGCCTTCCGTAGCTGGTCGGCAAGCGGTGAGGTGAGCATCCTGCTGGCAGCGACGGTGGAGGCACGAGAGATGGGGTTGCAGACCGATGCGGATGGCTCGCTGCTTGCCTCGCTCGATCTCCACGTTGCCGCCCTCGATGAGGACGGCAAGCTGGTGGACCGGCTGCATGGCGAGGCGGTGGCGCGGGCGTCGACCGCAGCTGCCGCTGCCCGTCACCGCTTTCTCGCCTATCAGAGGGAGTGGAAGCTCGAGCCCGGAGACTACGACCTTCGCGTAGCGGTGATGGACGAGGCCACCGGCCGCATGGGTGCAACGAAGCTGGAGTTACAGATTCCCGAGCGGATGGAGGAGGGCTGGGGGACGAGCGATGTGCTGTTGATCGGCACCGGCGATTCCAACGGCACCGAGCCGATCGTCGGCGGCCAGGTGGAGTTCGGCAAAAGGATCACGGCGTACCTGGAGGTCTATGGAGGCAAGAGCCCGATGATCAGCGGCCGGCTAGCAAGAAGCGAGGTGGCTTCAGAAAGTACTCCCAAGACTGACCCCCTACAAGGCGCTGCGGCGCCTGCAACCGTCGAGCTCGAGGCGCTGCCGCTGCAGCGGGAGGCGGACGGCATTCACCGCGGCACGCTTGCCCTGCCGATACAGCTTCAGCCGGGCGACTACACGCTGCAGATCGAGCTGAAGGATCAGCCCGCCAACGCAGCCCGATCGTTCAGCATCCCGCTGTACGTCTTGCCGCCTCCGGAAGAGACAGCTCGTCCAGTCCACTGATGGGCCGCGGAGCCCTGCATTTCCCCTACCTTGCCAGCCTCGTCTTGGGCCCTTGCTGGACAAGAGCAAGGCCGGAGGGTCTCGAAGCGGCCAGCGCGGATCGCCGAAGCGGGAAGTTCCGCGTTGCCCAGTGGCGGCTCATTGAACCTTTCGATGACCGCAGCAACAACTCCTGGCTCCGGTAGACGCACCACCTCAGTCGCCCCAGCGTTCGATTCGCAGCTCCGGGATTCGCGAGAACTCCCGCACGTTGTGGGTCGCCAGCGCCACGTCGAGCGCAACGGCATGAGCGCCAATCAGCGTGTCCAAGGGCCCTATCGGCAGGCCGGACGCCTCGAGGCCGGCCCGCACCCGGCCGTAGGTCAACGCCGCCCGATGATCGAACGGCGCGACCGTGAGTGGCAGCAGGAATTGCTGAAGCGCCCGTCGGTTCTGCTCGACGTGTCGGCTCTTGTCGACGCCGAACGCCAGCTCGGCGACCGTGATCGACGAGAGCCCGAGGTCGCCGACCTCGTAGCCGGCGAAGCGCTCGAGGATCGCAGCGGGGCTCCTCTTGATGATGTAGATACAGATGTCGGTATCGAGCAGCACCTTCACTCGAAGAGCGGCTCCCGCTCTTGCCCCGCCGTCGGTTGCTCTCGCTCCTGCATGAAGTCGGCGGAGAACTGGCTCAGGCTATCGACCAGCGTCTCCCATGGGTGTTCGAAGGGCAGGAGGACGACGGCGCTGCCGGCACGCTTGATATAGACTTCGGTCCCCTTGAAACGGAATTCCTTGGGCAAGCGTACCGCCTGGCTTTGACCGTTCTTGAAAAGCTTCGCGGTTTTCACGGGACCACCCTCTAGTTCGGATCCACCAGAGAATATATATTCTTAGTATATATCCCTATGGGCTATCTTCACACACCCCCATCTCCTATGAGATGGCCAGCACCGGGCCCTGCCCGCCCTCCTACCCGACCAGCTAGACCCGCGCCACCTCGCTGAACGTCGCGATCTGGTCTTCCTGCCAGCGCTCGGGGCGGTTGAGCTCGGCGGCCATCAGCTCGGCAACCCGGGGTGCCATCTCGAGTGCCACGTAGACGTTGAGAAACAAATGGAGTTAGCCTGCACACATGCGGCCGGCAATGCCCCTGGAAGCAAGCTCCGAGGGTTCTCTAGTCTGGCTTTGAATGAGCCAGAGGACTCATCCTCGGGGAGGTGCGGGGAGGTCGAATGGGGAAACCTTCAGGATTCCCGCCGCCGTGCAGCGTTGGCGGGCGCCTTGCTTGGCACTGCCCGAGGGGGCTGCGCCAGCATGCGCCCCTACCTGCGCTGCTCATGGTGACGGCATTGCTGCTCGTAGCCCAGGTTCCTGCTGCGGCACAGCAGCGTTTCCGCGCCACGGTCTCTCGGGTGCGGGTTGACGTCATTGTCACCGACGATGACGGCAACTTCGTCGTTGATCTCGGGATCAACGACTTCCGTCTTTTCGAGGACGGCCGGCCCGAGCAAGTGCTCAACGTGCAGCTCGTCGATCTGGCGGCGGGGAGGGTAGTTGATCTCCCGAGAGGGCCGGAGGAGGAAGCTCCGGTCTCCTTTCCAACGGCTCCTGCTGCATCCGACTCCGCACCGGATACCAGCATCGAGGATAGGTCTGCCGCGGCCACAAGCGATCTCGGCGCCATTGTCTTCTTCGTCGATGCGACAGCCCTTGGTCAGCGCACGAAGGTCCGTTTCGTAGATGCCCTCGATAGGGCGATCGGTCGGGGAGGGGAATTGGCCGTACCGCAAGCAATCTACCTGGTCGACCAGCTGGGACACCTGAAAGAGCTGGCGCCGCTGATGCTCGATGTCGACCGGCTGCACCGGGTGATACGAGTGCTGCGAGATACCCCCCTGGTGCGCCAACCGCTCAGAGACCAGCTCATTACAGCTCTGGTCGACACTGACTCGCTAGCAGCTGCTCCAACCTCAGGGCTTAGCGCGGGTCAAAGCGTCGGCTGCGGCGCGCTCCGAGCATGGGTGAATGAGAAAGAGGCCAACGAGCGAGCCCGCAGCCTCTACAGCTACAAGCTGCTTACCCAGTTTTCCAACAGCCTCTCGGCCCGTTCCGGACGGACCGCCCTGGTGTGGGTCTCTTCGGGCGTCAAGCTCATGCAGGGAGGGCCTTTCGCAGGGTTGCTGGCTGCGAGATGTGGAGGAGACACAGGGCTCTACTCGCCCGACCAAGAGATCCTCCGTCGTCAAGAAGAGCTGCATCGGGCCGCCAACAGCGCCAACGTCAGCATCTACTCGCTCGACCCGAGTCTGCTGGCCGACCTGCACCTGGATATGGCGAACGCACAGATCGGACCCTTGCCGCCAGGGGTTTATGGTGGCCGCGGCAGCCCCAGGGCTGTTCTGCGCCGGGTCAATCCGTCTCTCCAGGCGGAGAGGGACTCGCTGCGCCATGCAGCCAAGGAGACCGGCGGTAAGGCCTTCATCGCCTGGACCGATCTGGGCAAGGCGCTGGAAGCCATGGAAGCGGACACCAGTCGCTACTACTTGCTGAGCTACATGCCGCCAGCGCCGGAGGGAGATGGCGAGTATCACCAGATCCGCGTCGAGGTAGCGCGGAAAGAGGTCAGCGTGCGCGCCCGGCAGGGGTATACGGACTATGCGGCCGAGGAGCGTCGTAGCCGGAGGATCGAAGCCGCCCTGTCGCTTCCGGGAACGGTGGCCGACCTGCCGGTCCGGGCCGAGGCCTTCCGTAGCTGGTCGGCGAGCGGTGAGGTGACCATCCTGCTGGCGGCGACGGTGGAGGCGGCAGAGGTGGGGCTGCAAGCCGGCGGCGACGGCGCTCTCTTCGCCTCGCTCGATCTCCACGTGGCTGCCTTTGACGACGACGGTGAGGTCGTTGACCGGCTGCATGACCAGTTTGGTGCCAGGGCATCGGCAGCGACGGCCGCCGGTGCACCCCGGCACGGTTTTCTCGTCTACCGCCGGGAGTGGAAGCTCGAGCCCGGAGACTACGACCTTCGCGTAGCGGTGATGGACGAGGCCACCGGCCGCATGGGTGCAACGAAGCTGGAGTTACAGATTCCCGAGCGGATGGAGGAGGGCTGGGGGACGAGCGATGTGCTGTTGATCGGCACCGGCGATTCCAACGGCACCGAGCCGATCGTCGGCGGCCAGGTGGAGTTCGGCAAAAGGATCACGGCGTACCTGGAGGTCTATGGAGGCAAGAGCCCGATGATCAGCGGCCGGCTAGCAAGAAGCGAGGTGGCTTCAGAAAGTACTCCCAAGACTGACCCCCTACAAGGCGCTGCGGCGCCTGCAACCGTCGAGCTCGAGGCGCTGCCGCTGCAGCGGGAGGCGGACGGCATTCACCGCGGCACGCTTGCCCTGCCGATACAGCTTCAGCCGGGCGACTACACGCTGCAGATCGAGCTGAAGGATCAGCCCGCCAACGCAACCCGAGCGTTCACCATCCCGTTGCACGTCTTGCCGCCCCCGGAAGAGACAGCTCGTCCAGCCCCTTGACGGGCCGCAGAGCCCTGCACTCACCCTACGCTGTTAGCCCGAACTTCTCAACGGCGCGCGGCGCGCCTACTGCTGATCCGACAACGGCCGTACCGCCTTCAGCACTTCCCGTGTCAGGTCCCAGCGGTCGAAGCCCTGCCGGCCCCAGTCGAGTCCTCTGCGGACGATGACCAGGTGGTGAGACGGAACGACGATGACGTACTGGCCGCGATTGCCGGCGGTCGAGTAGGCGTCCTTGGGCACGTCCGTACGGTCGTCGGGCACCAGCCACCACTGGCCGCCGTAGAAGTTGCCGCGCTCCGCAGTCGATGGCGCCGGGGTGCGCACGAAGTCGATCCACTCTTGCGAGAGCAGGCGCTCGCCGTGCCAGATACCGTTCTGCAGATAGAGCATGCCGAAGCGGGCCAGGTCGCGAGCGTTGGTGTAGACCTGGCTGCTGAGGATGAAGTCGCCGAAGCGATCGACGCCCAGCAGCGTGTTGCGCATGCCGATCTTGTCGAGCAGGGCGCGGCGCGGGAACTCGAGGTACTCGCGGTCGCCGCCGAGGGCCAGCTTCATGGCGTAGACGGCCAGCAGGTTATCGTAGTTCTCGTAGTCCCAGTAAGTACCGGGCTCGCGGATGAGGGCGCGGTTGCGGGCGCCGTTGATGGAGCTGGCGCCGGCCCAGTAGGCGAGACCCGAGCCGGTGGCGTACTCGAGCCCGGCGTCATCGACCGGATAGAGGCCGCTCGACATGTTGAGCACGTGGCGCAGCGTGATCTTCGAGCGCGGGTCGCTGTGCCCCGATGAGGCCCTCGGCAGCCAGTCGAAGGGCAGCGGCTCGTCGAGCGCCATGCGTCCCTCGTCGACGAGCATGCCGACGAGGGTCACCCCGATGCTCTTGGCCGTCGACCAGGTACGCGTGCGGGTGGTCATGTCGACGCCGGGCGCGTAGCGCTCGTGGATGATCTTGCCGTCGTGCACGATCAGCAGGCTGAGCGTCACCTGATACGGCGACTCGCGGTCGAAGGCCCAGTCCGACGCCGCCTGTAGGGCCGTGGCATCGATGCCGCGGGGAAGCGAGGTGTTCTCGATCAGGTCACCGTCGGGCCACGGGATCGTCGCCGGGTCCCCCGGCGGCGGTGGAAGATCGAGGATCGGCAAGCTGTCGATGTCGTCGAAGGTCTGGTCGGGGGCCAGAATCACACAGCCGATCCCCTCTCGGAACGCGGCCCGCATCGTCGGTACGTAGCCCTCCGCACCGATCGCTACTGCCTTGCGCTCCCAATCGACGACGTAGTCGCCGCCGCCCGGCGTACCGATCGGCTCGGGCAGAAAGGCAAGTTCCTGGGCGAAGACCTGCTCGAGTGTCCGGTTCGAGGTGAAAAGACCGTTGCACATCAGGATCGCTTGCTGGCCGCGGCGGATCATCTGGCGATCGAACGTCCAGTAGTCGTAGCGCTCCTGTTGCCGGCCGTCTTCGGCCGGCTGGTCGCGCCTCTGAGCGTCGGCGGGCGCGGGAAGGAAGATTGCAAAGGCGATCAGTGTAACGAGAAGACGTCTCATGAGGTTCCCCCCCCCTCCCCAACATCGATTCTGGGCCCCGCGGTTTACGACTTGCGCGGCTCGCCGCGGGCAACCGAGAAGAAATCGTACCAGTCGGAGTCCGCGCCACCGAAGCGGCGCTCGATGGCGACGTCCAGAAGATAGGGTCGGCCGTCGTCCAGGGCCCGCAGACAACGGCCCAGGGCCGCAGACAACCCGCCCGGATCCTCGATGCGCTCTCCCTCCACACCGTAGCCGTCGGCGAGCGCGACGTTGTCGATCTCGGGAGCCGTGAGCGAGGCGCCGATGTACTTGCCGGTCGCCGCGGCGCGGCGGCCGTAGGTGTGAAGGAATCGCCGGTTGGCCTGGTAGCCGCCGTTGTTCCAAATCAAGATAGCGATCGGAACCTCGTAGCGAACAGCGCTCCAGAGCGCCTGCACACCGAACTGGAAGCTCCCGTCGCCAACCAGCGCCACGACCTGACGGTCCGGGCAGGCAATCTTGGCGCCGACCGCCGCGGCGACGCCCCAGCCTAGCACGCCGCCGCTCGACGTGTAGTTGCGGCGCCGCGAAGGGCCGTCGCCGAGATCGAGGTAGTCCCTGAGAACCGTCTCAGATGTCACCAGCTCGCTCACCACGATGGCGTCGGGCTCGAGCACGCGATTCAGCTCCTCGGCCATCCGCGTCGTCGTGATCGGCTGCTGGCCCCAGGCTCTTTCCGCCTCCTGCTGCAGCCGCTGCCACCTCTCCTCGTGGTAGCGCCCGATCGTCCGGCGCCGGGCCTCGAGGTGCGTCGCCGGCAAGCGTCGTCCACGCAGCTCGTCGAGCACGGCGGCCGCCGTCGTGCCGACGTTGGCCATGATCGCCAGATCTACGGGGTAGTTGCGCCCGATCTGGGCGGCGTCGAGCCCCGTGTGGACGACACCCGCGGACCGCGGAACCAGCGGCTCGGGCACCGATGCCCCCAAGGCGAACATGGTGCCGCCAACGCTCCAGAACAGGTCGAAGCCCGACACCGGTCCGGGTTCTTGGGCGAAGGCACCCAGGAAGAGTGGGTGCGTTGCCGGAAACACCACCGGCGTGTGGCTCGATGCGACGTCCATGAAGACGGGCGCGCCGAGCAGCTGGGCGATGGCGATGAGCTCGTCGGTCCCCCCGAAGCGGTTGAGCTCGCGGCCGACGACGATCACCGGCAGCTCGGCATCGAGCAGCATGTCCGCCAACCGCGACACCTGGTCGGGGTTGGGCTCGAGATCGAGATCGAGCTCCGAGCGAGAGCGTGGCAGGATCTCGGCACGCGACACTTCCTGCTCCCAAAGATCCTTCGAGAAGGTCACGAAGGTAGGACCGCCCGGCGGCACGCGTGCCAACAGGAAGGCGCGGCGCAGGACGTCCGGGATCGTACCGGCGCTCATCACGTCCCACCTCCAGCGCGTATAGTCGCGGGGAAGCTGATGGAGGTTCTCGGCCTCGAGAAAGGCGTTGCTGCCGCGCAGCGCCGTCGCCTGCCGGCCGACGGTGATCACCACAGGGATACGGTCCTTGAAGGCGTTCACCATGGGAGCCAGCGCGTAACCGGCGCCGGCCACCGAGTGGAGATTCATGAGGGCGGTCTGGCCGGAGGCTCTCGCGTAGCCGTCGGCCATCGACATGACCGAGCCCTCGTGCAACGCCTGCACATACTGGAGGGACAGACGGTCGACCAGGGCGTCGAGAAAGCCGATCTCCTCGGAACCGCCGAGACCGAAGACGTAGGGGACCTTCCAGTCGATCAGGAATTCGGCCATCAGCTCGCCGCCCGTCAGGCCCTCCAGCACCCGGCTCGGGGCGGCGCCTTGCGCCTTGCCCGGCGCGGCGAACAGTGAGCCCGCCACGCCGTCGGCCACCGACGAGGTTAACCCCATGGCCGTCAACCGGGTGACAAAGGCCCGCCGGCTCAATCTGCGCTCCAGCAACAGCTTCGCGGCCTGCTTCACGACGACCTCTCCAACAAGCTGGCTAGCTCGCGCTCCATGCGCTCCCTAACCGTACGATCGCTGGTCGCCATCTCGGCACCCAGCGGCAACAGATTGGCGCTCTGCCGCAGCAATGCCAGCTTGACCTACGGGTGGAGTGTAGGGAATCGCTTTGCGGCGTTTTGTGCAAGGGCGGGCGGCGAGTGAGCTGGCTCGGGGCGCTACGGCCGCTACACCCCGACAGGGCTCGCTGTTTCTATCTCCGCCGCTCAGAGCGTGCGGTCATGGTGATCATGAGGGCGGCACTTGATCATCTGCTCGGCGCATAGGGACACATTTTCATGCGGTGTCTTCAGGGTCGCCGGATCAACGAGACCTTGTCGAACCGCGCTGCGAGCGGCCGACCATCTCCTGACAGCCCGAGTGATGCGGGGGAAGTGGCACGTTGAAAGCGGAAGCGAATCTCGTTCAGGTTGTGCCGTAGGAGGTCTTCCGGGATCTTGACAGTGTAGGTGCGCAGACCCTTGCTCAGTGCGACCCGACCGGTCACCTCTCCGTTTGCGAGTATTTGGATTACTTGCAGCGGTGCGCCTGCATAGTCGAATGGCTGGCAGACGAACTCGAGCCGATACGCCGTTGCGGACTTCAGCGGTGCCAGAAATGATGATTCCTTGCCGATCGCCCAACGAAAGCTGATCCCGGATCCCGTTTCCCGAAAAGACCAGCCGACGCCGAGAAACCGCTCGTCGGCGTTCTCGCCAACATCGACTCTGAGATTGTTGAAAGTCTGGCTGCCGAGGCGGTCGTAGAAGGCGAGCGGGACATCGTAGCGCCAGCCAACCTGTGCGTTTTTCGGAAACGAGAATGGATTGCCCAGCCTCGAGTAGACCGACCTCATCATACGGTCAAACGTTACGCCCTCCTCCGTAGGCAGTGTTCCACGCTTGACGTCCAACATGAGAAAGAAGTTGAAGAGTATCAGCGACGCTGACACGAAGAGTGGCGCGACAAGCGGCCGGCGTTTCAGCCAGTCGAGCAAAGAGGCAAATCCGACCGCAAAGATCAATGCGCAGTTGGCGAACCTTCGAGCTCCGAAAGCAGCACCGCCCCACCAGTACTCGACAGTACTTCTGTGAAGCGGCCCTCCTTCCCTCTTCTCTTTCGATCACACATTGATCGGCGAATCTCTCGGCCCCTACAAGATCATCGAGCGGCTCGGCGCGGGCGGCATGGGTGAGGTGTACCTCGGCGAAGACACGCGCCTGGGCCGCAAGGTGGCGATCAAGGTGCTGCCGCAAGAGTTCGCCTCTGATCCGGAGCGCCTGGCGCGGTTCGAGCAGGAGGCTCGCGCTGCCGCTGCCCTGAACCATCCCCATATCGCAGCGGTCTTTGACGTAGGCACCGAAGGCGACACCCACTTCATCGTGCAGGAGCACTTGGAGGGGCAGAGCCTGCGGCAGCGGCTCGAAAAAGGGGCGCTGATATGGAAGTTGTTGCGCTCGGCGTTCCCGCCCGGCATGCGAGCCAACTCTCATCGTCCCTCGAGCAACGCCTCGACCTTTGCGTACCAAACCCGGTCGCTGACGCGCTGGGGGTCGGTCATGCCACCGACAAGAAACACGTAGCCGCCGGCAACGCCCAGCGTGCGATGGTCCATGGTGGCAACAGGGGGCGCCGGCAGGCTCACCCAGCCTGTCTTCGGGTCGTACGCCAGCAGCCGGTGGGCCGGCGATGAAGGTTCGCCGTCGTATCCAATGCCGTTGTAGTTGTAAGGATTGTCGGTACCTCCGGCGAGCACGACGAGGTCGCCGATCGAGCCGGCGGCCGCTCGATACAGAGGAACTCCCGGAGGATGCGAAAGGGGCTCCCAGGCAATGTTTGTCGGCTCTGCACGGTCGATGCGCCCTCGCCACGCGGCTCGGTCCTCCACGAAACGGGGCCGGCCCTCGACGACCTTCGCACCGCCCACATAGATGATGTCGTCGCCTACGATCGCTCCGCTGTGCCCGAAGACCGGCTCTCCCGGAATCGGCGTGCCCGACGCCCAGGTATTCGAGCCAGGATCGTAGATCTGCACGTCGGCCACGTTGCCGGTGTCGTGCCATCCCGAGACGAGGTAGATCCGGGAGCCCCTCCACAGGCCGCTCATGGCGTCGTCGACCGGCAGCGGGATGTCGGCGGCGCGGCTCCACGCATCGGTGCCGGGGTCATAGACGTTCACATCCGGCAACGATTTCTCGGAGCCATCCTCGGCCACGGTGTATCCTCCGAAGACGAAGACGCGCCCTCCGAGCACCTGCACCGTCGACGCCAGGCGACCTGGCCCCGGCACGGGCTCGATCTGACGCCAACCCTCGTCGCCCTCGAAATCCCATCGATAGGCGGCGTTGGTGACGCCGCTCCACACCTTGGTGGAATCCATGCCCAGAAAGGAGAGCACCGTCACGCCTCCCTGCCCCGCCACGGCGGCCACGGCGTTGTTGGCCACGGGGGCAGGCAGACGGGGACCTTGATGCCAGATCTGCGCCGCGGCGTCCCCGACCGGTCCCTCCCGAGAAACCGGAGGCGCGTCGCCGCCACCGCAGCCGGCGAAGTTCGTGAGGCCAGCAAGGAGCGCCAGACCAGCGAAGGCAACGACTCGACAGTGATGCCTCATTGACTTGTCTCGTACCGATGACACAGCCGCTTCACAAAGCATTCCAGGACCCCGACGTGTTCATCCTCTTCCCAGGGGCCGAGGATCCTGCGCTCAGAACGCCAGAGAGAGCACCCGACGGATTCCGTCTTCGATCGGTCCGAGCTGCTTCAAAGGCAGGTGGCCGATCTTTTTCTTGAAGCGGCTTTCGTGGAGGGGGCCGATCGACTCGCACTTCGCGAAGCTCTGCTCCTCGAGACCGGTCATCGAGACAGGTTGGGACATGAGCACGCGCAGGGGACCAGGCCTGGTCGTGATCGGCACGACGAGAATGTCGGGGTTTCCTTCACGCTTCGCTCTCGGTTGTCATCTTCTCTATCCGACAGTGTATTAGAGGATCAAGAGTATACGGGCAGCGTTCGACCCACGCTGCGGTCCTCAGTCGCAACCGGCCGTTGCTTACTATAATGTAATGCACTATAGTTGACCGCATGACCCGACCGCTGAGCCCGCCCGTTCTCTACATCCTGTTGGCCTTGGCCGACGGCAAGCTGCATGGCTACGGGATCATGAGCGAGGTGGCCCGTAACACCGACGGGCGCCTTCGCCTGCTGCCAGGATCTCTTTACTCCTCGCTCAAACGGATGCTCGCCTGTGGGCTCATCGAGGAATGCGCCGGCCCCGACGAATCCGAGGGGCCCGAGCGCCGCTACTACCGCATTACCGAGGCGGGTCGGGAGAGCGCCGCGGCCGAGCTCGATCGCATGTCAACGCTGGTCGAGTTGGGGCAGCGCAAGAAGCTCGGGCCGCGTCCCGCCGGTGACCCGCATGGCTGAGCGGCCCCCGCGGGCTGCGATTCACCTGTACCGATTGCTGATCGGCTTGTACCCCGGTGAGTTCCGTCGCCGATACGCCCGCGCCATGACCCGCGACTTCGAAGCTTTGGCTGCCCACGCATACGCGGAGAGCGGCTGGCGCGGCCTTGCCGCACTCCAGCTACGTGCCGCCTGGGACACCTTGCGATCCGCCGCCCGGGAGCACCGCCTCTCATCGCGACCACGAACCCCTTTGAAACCGTCGCTCCCGACGCCATTGGAAGCACTGCTCTACGACCTTCGTTTTTCGATCCGCTCGCTGCTGCGCAAGCCGCTGTTCGCCAGCGTCGCCGTGCTCACCCTGGCGCTCGGCATCGGCGCCAACACGGCGATGTACTCGGTGATCCACGCAGCGGTGCTGAGCCCGCTGCCGTACCCCGAATCGGCCGCCTGGCGCGCATTTACTCCGCCTTCGAAGGACGGCGCTGCTGTGTTGTATCGGCGCCGAATTTTCTCGACCTGCGCGCGCGCCAGTCGAGCTTCGAGGACCTCGTCGCCTACAACGGCAACCAGTTCACCCTGACGGACGATGGCGAACCGGTACGCGCCTTCGGCTACCGCACCAGCGACGGCCTCTTCGAGTTGCTCGGTGCGGCGCCGCAGATCGGTCGTTTCATCGACGCCGCCGACGATCGCTTCGGCGCCGAACCGGTGGTCGTCCTTTCCGACAGCCTGTGGCGCGATCGCTTTGCCGCCGACGCGGCCGTCCTCGGGCGATCGCTCACCATCGACGGCGTGTCGCACACAGTGATCGGCGTTGCCCCGCCGGAGTTTCGCGTTACCGGCGTGCCGTTGCTGTTCACCCCCTTCGCCTGGGACCCACAGAATCTCCCCGGCCGCGACTCGAATTTTCTCGTCGTGTTGGGCCGTCTCACCAGGGGCATGACACTGACTGCCGCGCTGGAGGAGATTTCGGCGATCTATGCCGATCTGGTGGCCGAGTACCCGACGCAGATCACCAACCAGGGCGTCGATGCGCTCGCGATGGATGAGTGGTTGATCGGCTCCAGCCAACGCCGGCCGCTGCTGATCCTGTGGGGGGGCCGTGGCCATGGTGCTGCTGGTGGCGTGCGTCAACGTCGTCAACTTGATGCTGGCGCGGGCCGAGACACGCCAACGCGAGCTCGCTGTGCGCGCTGCGCTCGGTGCCGGGCGCGGCCGGTTGGTGCGCCACTTCCTCAACGAAAGCATGTTGGTATCGCTGATCGGCGCCGCGCTAGCCCGCATTTCTCAACGGCTCGTGAAGCGAGCGGGCGCAAGGGCTGCGAGGA
>JBHHYG010000061.1:0-13519 GCA_046757445.1 Acidobacteriota bacterium | reverse complement strand
CTCCCCGCCCCCTCGCAACGACCGCCGTTGAGAAATGCAGGCTAGGTCACGAAAGTAAAGACTTCGACCGCCCCTCTCCCACTCGATAGTGCTCTCAATCTCCACATCCTGCTCACCTAACCACAGCTCCCATTGGTCCAGGTCGCTCGTCTGAATGGCGAACGCCAAGTGTGATGTTCCTTTGCCATCGTGGGGCGGTAGCACACCGCCTGGCACTTTCATCGGCTCGGTCGACGCCCCGTGCTTGAAGAGTAGCAGTATCTGCTTGCTCTCCACGTCGAGAGCACCGATCCGTTCATTGGAGACCAGCGGTCGGAAGCCGAAGAGGCGCCGGTAGAAGGCTGCCGCCCGCTCAACGTCCTCGACATACAGCCCGAACTCCAACATTCCTTGTAGAGGTGGCCTATTCATATTCCCCTTCCAGCCTCGATGAGCCGCTTGAGCCCATCGAGCGTGAGCTTGGCTCTCTTACGCATCATGCGGCGCATGAACAGGGAATGAATGAGACGCATCTTGAATCCCTGGGGAATGTAATAGGCCCTGAGCTGCACCACGGTAGTATTGTTTCCCCCTGGCTCGACGGTCGTTTCAGCCAGAAATTCACCGAACATCTGACCCATTCCCCAGGAATCCTCCGAGAACGCCACCGTTGTCTTCCGATGCGGTATATGCTCAACGACGCGTTCAACACACCATCCCTTCTGTCTGCCTTCGGGAACGACGCACTTGTAGGCAACCCCCGGCGCCCTCCTGGTCTGGCCCGAGACGTACTCCACGCTCCTGACAATGGGGTGATATTGGGGAATGAGGGAGAGATCCTCGATCGCATCCCAAACCGTTGCGACTGGAGCCTCGATACGGGTTTCAACTTCCCATTGCGGTCTTTTCCTCATGCACCTCCTCGCCCTGCTTCTTCGGGGGGCTTCTGACGTCCCAGGCGCCGCCCGCCCGCTAGCCGCGAGCTACGCATGGGTCATCCTCACCCAACCGACACGAATTATCGTTCCTTCGCCTGCGTCGCGGACGCCGCAATCCACTGCCTGGCCAGCTCATGGTACTCAGCCCACGCACTCCAGGCAGACCGAGCCCACTCCAGAACACGCACGACGTGTTCTTCGGCATCAGCCGCTGAGTGTACATGCAGAATCGTCAAGGCTCCCCGATGCTCTGGAAGTTCCTTGGGCTTATCGATCATCGGTGCTTCACTGAGCCACTGTTGTACTGCCCGGTTGATGCCCTGGGTGTCATCGTATTCGAGAGCCGCACATGCTCCAGTGAGATGCGCGGCGAATGACTTGCCCGACCGCATATACGCGTCCGGGTGCTGCAGGGAATACGTATCTACGAGGAGTCGATGGACGCGGCCGTACCGAAAATCGCTGAAGTCTCTCGCCAGTTGCTCCTCGAAGAGCTTCTTACAGCCAGCCCTGCCTCCGGACACAGTGGCTCCACAGTCAGTGCAGACGGCTTCAGGGGTGCTTTCCGTTGCGGCCACTTTCATCTTGAACGTAACGGCGCGGCTCTCGACCTGTGGGCGCCGCAGTTGTCAACAACGCGATCGACGAGAAAAACGTGAGCCGCCTGAATCAGCCGTGCGTCTGCTTCATCTGCTTCACCGACGCGCACACGAGCTCCTCGAGCACGGTCAGGTCCAGGTCGGCCAACCCTTTGACGTATAGGCACGACTTCCCGGTCTTGTGCTTGCCGAGCTTGGCGAGGAGCGTTCGGTAGCGATCAAAGCCCGGCATGATGTAGATGCTCAGGTTCTGCTTACGGGGCGCAAAGCCGGTTAGAAACCAGTCGCCCTCGCGACCGCTGGCGTATTCATAATGGTAGCTCCCGAAGCCCACTATGTTGGTGCCCCACAACTTGGGCTCGGAGCCGGTGGCTTGCTTCATGATCCGGAGCAGCGTCAGGCAGTCCTGACGGCAAGCGTCGTCGGTCACCTTCTCGAGGAAATCTTCTACGCTCGCGTCGGTGCGTTGGGTCTTGAGATCCGCCATGGCAGCTCTTGCCGGGCAGCGTCCGCTGCGGCGAGGGGTGAGATATTGTCAATAGTTGTGGGATGGCGGCGTTACCCCGTTTGTCTGGCGGTGGAAGCTATCCCGGCGGTTCCCAGAGCTCAACCTTGTGGCCCTCTGGATCAAGAAACCAGCCAAAGCGGCCCTAATCATACTCCTCGATTTCCCCTACCACTCGAGCTCCGCCCTCTCGAACCTGCGCTAATGCTCCGTCGAGATCATCCACTATAAGGTGGACGTCTTCGGAAGCGAGAGTTCCATGTAGACCGCTCCGGGAACCGGGTTGTAGGTGTAAGGCGGAATCTCCCGAAAGCCGAGGTGCACGTAGAGAGATCGTGCTTCGCCCATGGACGGGAGAGTATCCAGTCGTATCCGGCTGTAACGGATCTCTGAGGCCATGCAGATGATCGCTTTCGCCAGTTTCCGACCGATGCCGCGGCTCCGATGCGACGGGCGCACAAACAAACGCTTCATCTCGCACGCCGCTGAGTCGATCCGACGCAACGCCACGCATCCCACCGGCTCGTCCTCTTCCCAAGCCAGCAGTAATCTGCCTGATGGAGGGGAGTAGTTACCCGGTAGGGCCTGAAGCTCAGCATCGAAGTCTTGGAAGCAGAGATCAATTCCTAGCCAGTCTGCGTACTCCTCAAACAGGGCACGGGCTGCCGAGATCTCGGATGTCGATTTCGCTTGCTTTGCCGTCGTCTCAAGCAAGGCTCGGCCCGCCTGACCGGACAACGCTTGAGCTACGCAGCGCAAGCCGCGTCAGCTCATCCTCGTGTGCGAGGAACCTACCTGTTGGCGACCACCTACCGAAAACTATCCAGCGGCAACTCATCTGCCAACCGTCGAGATTTGTCGGAAATCACGCGTGGCTGGCCGTCGCAATGTAATTGACGGGTTGGCCAGGAGACAACAGAGGAGGCCGACATCTATCCCGATAGTCTTCCCTTAGCATCTTGATGTCTAAGTGATACACTTTGATGTATGAGAAGAACGACGCTGGCGCTTGACGACGACCTGTTGCGCGAGTTGAAGACCCGCGCAGCTGGCGAAGGCCGCACCCTGCAGGCGGTAGCCAACGAGCTGCTGCGCCAGGCGGTGGCACGGACGGAGGCCGACCCCCCCTACCGCCTGGAAATGACCGGTTGGAAGGCACGCATGCAGCCGGGCGTGGATCTGCTCGATCGCGACAAGCTCTTCGACCTGATGGACGGTCGCTGACCTTGCGCGCCGTCGACACGAACGTCCTGGTGTTCGCCGAGATCGAGAGTGCTCCGGAGCATGAAAGAGCAACGGGCTTGTTGCGCGAGCTGGCGGAAGGCCCGACGCCGTGGGCGATCCCATGGCCGTGCATCTACGAGTTCTTGCGCGTTGTCACACACCCGCGCGTTTTCCAACCCCCGGTGCCGATGGTGCACGCCGTCGCCGACGCGCGGCGGATTCTCGAGTCGCCGTCGCTGACGTTGTTGCGCGAGGGGGCACGCCATGTCGAAACCATGGAACGGGTGCTGAGCGACTCGGGCGTCACTGGCAACCTCGTCCACGATGCGCACATCGCCGCGCTTTGCCTCGAGAGCGGTGTGTCGGAGCTACTCACGGGCGACCGCGACTTCGCCCGGTTCGCCGGACTGCGGGCCATCAATCCGTTCGCCTGAGGCGCGCGACGCGAGCACGCGGCCTGGTCACCGCCCCGTCGGCACCCGCTCCTTCAACTCCTCGAACCAGTTGAGGATGACGCGGATACGGGGGGTGGCGGGCTCTGTGTCTCCGGCGTCAACTCCACCTGCGCGCACCGTCACCAGGAACCTCTGTCCATCGGCGGTGACATCGAAGTTGGCAAAGAGACGCCTGGTGATGTCCGAGAGTTCGAGAGGGTCGGATGCGGAAAACGGCTCCATTTCCACTTCCGCAACGAGGATGCCTGGGCCTGTGACGGAGAGGTAGTCAATCTCCCTTCCATCCCGCGACCAGCGAGGGAAAGCACCACCACGGGTACTCGTAGAGACCGGAAATGTCCGCCCGCTCGCTACCTCCCGCACGTTCACCTCGAATTGCCCGGTCTCGTTCGACATGAAGGCGAAGAAGCGACCGTCGGGCGAGAAACTGCCCGCCAGCTCATCGGCGGCGGTAGCGACGAGCATCTCCGGCTCCTGATCTGTATCGAGGGCCAGTATCCCCACGTCGCGATTCGGGATGACCCCGCTGTCAAACAGCAGCATCTCACCGTCCGCCGAGATCGACGACGGTCGCACGGCAGCCTCTGTATCCAACACCAGCTCGGCGTCGAGGCTGCGGTCAGCCCGCCGCTTCCAGATGTCGGAATTGCCACCCCGATCCGACACGAAAAAAACCCACTCTCCATCGGGCGACCAAACGGGAACTCGGTTGTTGCCCTCCGTGCTCAGCAGCACCTGCCTGCCTCCTCGTTCGGCCTCGTAGATCCAGATGTCCCACTCCCCGTCATCTCCCTGGATTTCGAGCGCGATGCGCCGCCCATCCGGGGAGAGGTCCAGGTTGGAAGAGTTACGCGGCTCGAAGGGCAGCGGTTCGACTTGGCCGTTACGCTCCACCCAGACGAGTTGGAAAGCGCCGGCGGCAGCAGTGCCGGGCACGTACACGAGGCTGCCGTTCTCAGTGAATCCGTAGTTGGCGGCACCGGTAAGGTTGGCAGCTGCCATCCTGATCTCCTCTACCATGGAGGCGGGTGCGGAGGGCGGCTCCATGGCACGCGGATCGAAGGGCACGGCAAAGAGCGTCCCGTCCAGTACGTAGACGATGTGTCCCGTCGGCACCCAGCGGCCCTCGGTGCCTCCCCGGATCAGCTCCACCCGCTGCGCGGTAACCAACGACTGGGCCACGATGCTCGCTTCGTTCCATCCACCGGGGGTACTCGCCAGCGTGAACAGGAGCCATTCGCCACCCGGAAGAAGTTGCGGGCCGTGCGCGTACTCGTCGTCTTGCATCTCGATGACGACCTCCGGTGTGCCGCCCGTGCCCGGCACCTGCCAGATCCCGTCATTCCCTTGCCCAAAGTAGATCATGTCGTTGGCGGCCCAGCTTGCCCCGTAGAGATTCTCAGCCGCGCCGATGGGCACCGGTGCGCCTCCGGAAACGGCGACCCGTCTGAGCTGATCCGGCTCGTTGGTCCAGAAACCGATCTGCTGCCCGTCCGGTGAGAAGAACGGCGTGCGGCCGCCCTCCGTGCCCGGGATGGGCGTAGGTTCCAGATCACCGATCAACCGCATCCAGAGCTGGCCGTTGGCTGCGAACACGATCCGCGAACCGTCGGGTGAGATCGCTACGGAGCGACGGCCTATATAGCTGGAATCAACATCCTCCGGCAGCTCGATCTCGAAGCACATGGGGGGCTCGGGAACGGGAGGCTCGGGGCGGGTTGCCCACCAGGTTCCGAGGATGCCGACGAGAAGAGTAGCGACGGCGATGGGGATGATGAGCTTCCAGGGATTGCTGCGTGTCGTTTCCGCGGCGAGTGGAGGTGCAACCGGTGGGCCACCCACCGGCAGTGCCGTGCCCGAATCGACATCGGCCCCGAGCGCCTGCAGGTCAACGACGAGGTCACCTGCGGTCTGGTAACGCTTGGCCGGTTCCTTTGCCAGGCACTTCTTCAGCACCCAGTGCAATTGTGCAGGCAGGTCGGGATCAATGTCCCCGACGGGTTCGGGGTCGTCGCTGATGATTTGATCCAGAGTTGCCAGCACGTTGCGGCCCGCGAAAGCCTGACGGCCGCACACCATCTCGTGGAGAACCGTCCCGAAGGCGAACAGATCGGCCCGGTGGTCGATGTCCCCATCTCCCTGCACTTGCTCCGGAGCCATGTAGCCTGCGGTGCCCATCACCTGGCCGGCCACCGTGCCGAGCATTGTCGGTGACTTCGACCCTTCCGCGCCCGGAGACATCGCCGGAGCCATCTCCACCAACTTCGCCAGGCCAAAGTCCAGCACCTTGGCGTGCCCCTCTTTGGTGACGAAGATGTTCTCGGGCTTCAGATCCCGGTGGACGATCCCGGCCGTGTGAGCGGCAGCGAGTGCTTCTGCGACCTCGGTGGCCAGATCCAGCGCCTTCTCGAGCGGCAGCGCGCCCTTCTTCAACGGCTCCCGGAGCGTGTCCCCCTCCAGGTACTCCTGCACCATGAAGTGAGTGTCGCCTTCGGTGCCGATGTCGTGGACGACCGCGATGTGCGGGTGGTTCAGCGCCGCCGCCGCCCGCGCCTCCTGCTCGAAGCGCGCCAGACGCTCGGGATCAGAGGCGAACTCGGCGGGCAGCACCTTGATCGCCACCTTGCGGCCCAGCCGGGTGTCCTCGCCGAGGTACACCTCGCCCATGCCGCCGGCGCCGAGCTGCTCGATGATCTTGTAGGGACCGAGTGTCGCGTCAATCAAGTTACGGGATTCCTGTCGGGAGAACAGCCGGCAGCATTGTATCGGTAGAGGAGCACCGGGCTACAGATGAGTGACCAACACTGTGCCAGGTGGGTCCCGTTGAGTCAGCGAAGCCGTCGACCGCTCGCCATGCGAATCATCGGCGGATAGATGGGATGAAGCGGCTGACCCCCGTGCGGACGTGGTAGCCCTAACGCGGCACAGTTCGTCAACGCGCTCTAAGGCGCACAGGCCAGGAGGCCAGCCATGGCTGCGCGCACTGCCGGGGCTCGAGTCTGTCGCCGTGGCGAACCACCTGCCGGCTCTTGGAGGCGGCTTGGGCAGCGAGTTCCTCATCGAGGGACGTTCAGCAACCGATGCGGGCCGACCGAACCGGGCGCACACGCAGCTAGTCAGCGGCGACTACTTCGACACCCTCGGCATCCCGTTGCTCGAAGGGCGGGCCTTCGGCAGCCTCGACGGCCCCGGCGCGCCGCGGGTGGGTGTGGTCAGCGGCGCCCTCGCGGAGCGCTACTGGCCCGGCGAGCGGCCAGTCGGGCGACGGATTCGCTTCACCGTCGACCAGCCCTGGATCACGATCGTCGGCGTTGTCGGCAACGTACGCCGCGCGTGGAACGACAACGGGCCGTCCCGCGCGCTGTACCTCCCCTACTCCCAATCTCCGGTGCGTCAAATGCGGCTGCTGCTGCGCACCTCGGACAATGCGGTGAGCCTGTTGTCGAGTTTCCAGGTCGGCGCGCTCGCGGTCGACACCACCGTCTTCGGCGCGCTGACGCTGGCGCTGCTCACTCTCGCCGCACTGGCCAGCTATGTGCCGGCCCGCCGCGCCGCCAGGGTCGATCCCGTAATCACACTAAGAGCGGAGTAGACAGCCCTTTCTGTCGATCTTGTGGAGGATCGGGTGACGATAGGAGCTACAAGATCTGTCCGTGAGGGGAACGAATCGTCGCTATAGCAGTATGAAGTGTCCGTATATGGAACAGGCTGCACCGTCTCCTCTGCCACACTCACGCCCTTGCCCTGCGCACCGCGGATCAAAACCTATTCGTTAGCCGCCCACCTCTCGGAGTTCCCCCGGCCGAACAGCGGCAAGTGCCTCAAGCACCTTCGGTACGAGAGGCAGCAGGTCTTCGATCCGGTTCGTACGGGCAGCGACAACTACAACACCGATTGCCAACGCCGGGATACTCTGCTGATGTCGAATGTTCCGGTCACCGGTTACGAGGACGTCGAAACCCTCTGCAACTGCCCGGCGAAGGAGCTCGCCGTTCCCGAGTCCTGCCCATCCCCGCTGAACGACGGTAGTGGCCTCGTGACCGCTCAGTTCCCTCGCGAGCTGACGAGGAAGGGACTCATCGAGAAGAAGCCGCACGGGCCGTCAGGGCTTCGCGCGCGACCTCAAGAGCTGCGATCGCCTGCTCGCGCGTCACTGAGGGGAATGCCTCTAGGAACACGTCAAGGGTGTCGCCTGCCTCAAGGTAGTCGATCAGGTTGCGAACCGGCACCCGCGTGCCTCTGAAGACGGGCCTCCCTCCCAAAATCTCGGGATCGCTGTGTACGACGCTATCAATCTCGCCCATGGCTCCTTGCCTCTAGACGCCAATTCTAGCACCTGCTCTCCGGTCGTTCCTTGGTGCGGCTAACTTCCATATCGGTTGCGCTTTTCCATGCGCAATGGTCGTCGATCCTTGCAGCTGATGCAACGGCCGGGGAGAGCGGGGCCGCCGCCATTCGGTCGACGGCCGACCGTTGCCACCAACCCGGCACGGATCTAGGCTTGTGCCCACAGACCGGTATTCGGCAGATACGGCTGCCAGTCGTCCGGCCACGAGGTCCCACATTTCTCATCGCGCTCGGTCGCCAGGGGGCGATGAGAAACGCGGGCTGGAAATCCGTCCCCGCCCTTTCTGAAAAGGAGCTCGATCATGCGTCGTCGTTTCGTTGTCATCGCCATTGCGCTCTTGGTCGTTCCCGCCTGGTCGCCGCTCGCGGCCCGTTCGGAGGCGCTGGATTCCGCCGCCGCGGGCGCCTCCGTCCTTCCGGGCCCACTTCAGCCTGCCGGCATCTCCCAGCCTACGGCCTCGCCACAGGTTTCCAGCTCGGCGCAGAGGGGCTTGGGTTACTACCGTTTTCCGGCCTTGCACGGCGACACCATCGTCTTTGCCGCCGAGGGTGACTTGTGGAAGGTCTCGGCCGCGGGCGGCGTGGCGCAGCGGCTCACCACCCATCCGGACGAGGAGACCGACCCGGTGATCTCACCCGACGGGCAGATCCTCGCCTTCACCGCTCGCTACGAGGGGCCGGCGGAGCTGTACACCATGCCGCTCGGCGGAGGCTTGCCGGTGCGGCGCACCTTCGAGGCCGAAAGCTCGATTGCCAGCGGCTGGACCCCGGCCGGCGAGCTCGTCTACAACACCAGCCACTACGCGACGCTGCCCGAACCGCAGCTGGTGAAGCTCGACCTCGGCAGCGGCGCCCGTTCCCGCATTCCGCTGAGCACGGCGAGCGAAGGCTCCTTCGATGCCACCGGCACCAGGCTGTTCTTCGTGCGGCCCGCTTTTCACCGCAACGTCACCAAGCGTTACATGGGCGGTACGGCCCGAAAGATCTGGAAGTTCGTCGACGGCGCCGACGAGGCGGTGCCGCTGACCGCCGACTATCGCGGCGAGAGCCACCATCCGATGTGGTGGAACGGCCGCGTTTACTTCGTCACCGACCGCGACGGCACGATGAACATCTGGTCGATGGACGAGGACGGTAACGACCTACAGCAACATACTCGTCACAGCGGCTGGGACGTCAGGGCGCCTTCGCTGTCGGAAGGTCGCATCGTCTACCAGCTCGGCGCCGATCTGTGGCTCTACGAGATCACCGCTGATCGTACCCACTTGGTTCCCATCACCCTGGCCTCCGACTTCGACCAGCTGCGCGAGAAGTGGGTCGAGAAACCGATGCAGTACCTGACCGCGGCACACCTCGATTCAGAGGGGGAGAAGGTCGTGCTGACGGCACGCGGTCGTGTGTTCGTGGCACCCGCCGGCCAGGGACGCCTCGTGCGGGCATCGCACGAGAGTAGGGTGCGCTACCGCGACGTCGTCTTCATGCCCGACGGAGAAAGGCTCCTGGCGCTCACCGACGCCTCCGGAGAGCTCGAGTTCGCCACCCTGCCGGCCAACGGTGTCGGTGAGCCGCATGCGCTCACCCGTGATGGCAAGATCCTGCGCTTTCAGGGCCATCCGTCGCCCGACGGCAAGTGGGTCGCCTATGACGACAACAACCGGGACCTGTGGCTGCTGAACGTCGAGACCGGCGAGCAACGGCGCATCTCCGCCAACCGCGAAGGCATCCGCGACCTCGCCTGGTCACCGGACAGCCGCTGGCTCGCCTACTCCGGCACGGCGCTGAACAGCTTCGTCCAGATTCAGCTCTACAACGCAGAGGACCAGACCACCACAGCGCTGACATCCGATCGCGTCAACAGCTACAGCGTCGCCTGGAGCCCGGGCGGCGACTTCATCTACTTCCTTTCCGATCGCAACCTGCGCTCCCTCGTCGGCAGCCCGTGGGGCCCGCGCGCTCCCGAGCCCTACTTTGACAGGCCGATGAAGATCTACAGCTTGTCCTTGCGCGAACAGCTGCGCTCGCCCTTCAAGCCGGACGACGAGCTGCATAAAGCCGACAGCGCCGTCGCTACGAATGGCAACGGCCCCGGCGATCGGGGCGAGAGGCAGGCAGCAGGTCGAGCTGCTCGCCAAGCCGGACCCGCCGACTCCTCGGGCGGCGCCGCCCAGCCGACCCCCATCCGGATCGACCTCGACGGCATCGAGCGCCGCCTCAGGGAGGTGCCGGTGGCGGCAGGAAACTACAGGGGCTTGAGCGTCAACAGCGACGCTCTCTACTGGGTGTCGCGCGACTCGGGACCCGGAGCGCACTCCCACCTGATGGGCGTCAAGATCGGCAACAAGAAGATCGAGCCCGCCAAGATCGTCGACGACATCCGCTCCTATGAGCTCTCGGCCAACGGCAAGCGCATCCTGGTGCGCAAGGGCGAGAGCACCTTCGTCTTCGCCGCCCGGCCGCAGCCGGTCGCCAAGCTCGCCGACAGCAAGGTCGACCTCAGCGGCTGGACATTCTCGATCGATGTGCGGGAGGACTGGCGGCAGATTTTCGTCGACGCCTGGCGGCTGGAGCGCGACTGGTTCTACGACCCCGGCATGCACGGGGTCGACTGGTCGAGCACCCTGGAAAGATACCTGCCGCTCGTCGAGCGGGTGACGACGCGCGGCGAGCTGTCAGATTTGATCGGCCGCGTGGTGGGAGAGCTGTCGGTGCTACACACCAGCGTGCGGGGCGGTGACCTACGCCGGGGCACCGACAAGGTCGACGTCGCCACCCTCGGCGCGCGGTTGCTGCGCGACCGGGCGGCAGGCGGCTACCGGATCGACTACATCTACCAGTCGGATCCGGATTATCCGCAAGAGATGTCTCCACTCGGCGAGCCCGACCTCGGCATCGAGACGGGCGACATCATCGAGACGGTCAACGGCGTGCCGACGCTGTCGGTCGGAGAGATCGGTTCCCTGCTGCGCAACCAGGAGGGTCACCAGGTGCTGCTGCGGATCAGGTCGGGCAGCGACGGCACCGCCCGCGACCTCATCGTCGTTCCCACCGCCAACGAGTCGAGCCTCCGATACAGCGACTGGGAGTACACCCGGCGCCTGGCCACGGAGAAGAAGAGCGGCGGCAAGATCGGCTACGTGCACCTGCGAGCCATGGGCTCCCGCGATCTCACCGCCTGGTACCGGCAGTTCTATCCGGTCTACGACCGGCAGGGGCTGATCCTCGACATGCGCCATAATCGCGGCGGCAACATCGACAGCATCATTCTCGAGAAGCTGATACGCCAAGCCTGGTTCTATTGGAAAGAGCGCGTCGGCCGACCGACCTGGAACATGCAGTACGCCTTCCGTGGCCACATGCTGGTGCTGGTCGACCAGAACACCGCCTCTGACGGCGAGGCCTTCGCCGAGGGGTTCAAGCGCTTGGGGCTGGGACCGGCCATCGGCACCCGCACCTGGGGCGGCGAGGTCTGGCTGAGCTCGGTGAACAGGCTCAGCGACGGCGGCCTGGCGCGGGCGCCGATGATGGGAGTGTACGGCCCTGAGGGCAAGTGGCTCATCGAGCAGAACGGCGTCGAGCCGGACATCATTGTCGACAACCTGCCGCACGCCACGTTCGACGGCGAGGACGCCCAGCTCGACGCCGCCATCGGCTACCTGCTCGACGAAATCCGCAAAGTTCCGCGATCGGTTCCTGCCCCGCCTCCCTATCCCGACAAGGCCTTCCGCTACCAGCTCACCAACAAAGAGGGAAAGTCAGGGTCGGGATAGGCGGTGTCGTGGATACTCGATGTAGTGCGCCGTTTCATCCGCCACCTCCCGGCCAAACAGGCTCTCTACCACTGCGAAGGCCATGTCGATGCCCACCGCCACGCCGGCGGAGGTGACAATGCCGTCCGGCCTCCACTGCCATCCAACCACGAGTGTCCACGAGAATCGGCACGCTTGACAAGTTTGCCAGAAGATCTACAAGATCCCCTGACGTTTGCCCGTGCAGCGCGACGTTCTATCTGATCCCCCCGCCCCGAAGGAGCACCCATGCGAACGAAAGTTCTTGCCGTGGCTGCCGGTCTCCTGCTGGCAGCAAGTCTGAGCGCGGAAACGGCACCCCTGCAGCAGCAGGCCGCTACCGAGGACGACCCTGTCAAGACCCTGGTCAGCCGGTTGCAGCTCGACCAGTACAAGGCCACCCTCAAGGGGCTGACGCAGTTCGGCGATCGCCGACAGGGTACCCAGCGAAATCGGGACGCGATCGACTGGATCGAGACGCAGCTGCAGGTCTTCGGCTGTACGAGAACCGAGCGCATCACCTACCAATTCCCACCCGAAGGTGCAAATCGTCGTGGGCGCGGCCGTTTCCGCGGCCGATTCCGGCGCGGTGGCCGGCCTGGCGGCCAGGATCAGAACCAAGGGACCCCGACCGGTGGACGCGTTGGTCGAAATGGCCCGGGTTCCGGCGGCAGCACGATCTTCGGCCACCGGGCCCGAACCGGCGTCAACACCGATCCGATGGCGCAGCCCGACGAGAGGCTTCGCGAGCTCAACAGCGAACCCGCCACCAACGGCGAGCGCCAGGAGGTTTACTGCACCAAGGTCGGCACCACCCATGCCGACGAGATGTACATCATCGGCGGACACATGGATGGCCACGGCTGGGGCGAAGCCGCAAACGATGACGGCTCAGGGACCACGGTGGTCATGGAGCTAGCGCGCGTTTTCAATGCCCCGGACGTCCAGACCGAACGATCGATCCGCTTCATCCTCTGGAACAACGATGAAACCGGCCTGAACGGCAGCCGCGCCTATGTCGAGCAGCGTCAGGCTTTGCAGGGGAAAGAAGATCCGCCGGGCTCGGGGAACTACCCGGAACCGAAATGGCTCGCCATGATCCAGCACGACATGATGCTCTTCGATCACGGCGCCCCGAGGGCGGACGGAACCGTGAGCCGAGATCAGCGGCCGGAGGCCGATGTGAACATCGAGTTCCAGTCAACCGCCGAGTTGGCCGCGGAGGCCCGGCAACTCGCGTGGCTCTTCAAGGCGGCGAACGAAACCTATGCGACCGACTATCCTGCCGCGGTCGGCCCACACATGACGAACACCGACTCGACGCCGTTCATGAACCTGGTGCCGGCGATCAGCCTGCGCGAGAACGAACGAGGCGCTCAGATCGGGGCGGGCTGGGATCCGCACTGGCATCAACCGACGGATCGCGTTTCGACGTTCACGGATGACGACTTCCGCCTCGGCCTCAACGCGGCGCAGACGACACTGGCCGCGATCGCTCAGCTTGCGGGAGCGAAGATCGTGCAGCGCTGAAAAGGGCAGGGGGTGGTTTCCCCTGATGAACAACCTCCTTGGGAAACACCCGTAGCCCGCATATCACACCACGTTGCTACTGCTGGCGGGCTAGCCCGCATATCTCAACGGCTCGCGGCTGCGCGAGCGCAATGGCGGGCGATGACTGCGTTGCGCT
>JBHHYG010000060.1:0-13557 GCA_046757445.1 Acidobacteriota bacterium | reverse complement strand
CAGGGAAGAGTTGCTTTCGGCATCGGTGGTGAGGCCGGCTCGCTCGATCATGTGCTGGCCTCGCTGCCGGTGCTTCACCACGGCCTTCGCTGGCTGGCCGATTTGCCGGGATCAGGACGATCCAGCCTGTCTGCGGTGCCGAAGGCGGCCTGTGCGGCTGCTGCGGTGGCCGCCGAGACGATGGCAACAAGCCTGCCGCCGGCATGGACGGTGCCTGACGTGATCACTTTCTGCGGATCGGGCTCCTAGCCCGAACTTCTCAACGGCTCGTGGCTGCGCGAGCGTCATGAAATCATGCTCCTACTTCGCGGCCGGGTCAGGGATTGTCTCGACATCGGCCAACGCCAGGCAGATGGCGACGGAAGAACGGATACCGCGCCGCAGGGCGGCCAGGCTCATCTTCTCGTTGGGAGCATGGTGATTCATGTTGGCTGGCCCGTAGGGTATTAACAGGCTGGGGACGCGCAGCAGCCGGGTGAAAACAAAATCGGGCGTGGTGCCTCCGAGCCGCGGCTGCAGCCAAGGGGGCGCGCCAGAAGCAGACTCCAGGCCCGCAGCCACTGCCGCGACCCAGGGTGTATCGGTCGGCGTGCTCGATGGGGGCACAGCCGCCAGGCGGACGATGGTGACCTGGTCCCTGCTGAGCTGCCTGCGAAGGGCCGCCTCGATCGAATCAGGGTCCTGATTGGGCACCAATCGTACCTCGACCTTTGCTATCGCTTCGTGGGGAACAATCGTTTTCAGCCCAGGGCCTGTATAGCCGCTGGCTAGGCCGCAAATATTGAGGGTCGGTCGGAACATTACTGCTTCCCAGCCCGCAGGTTCGGCCTCTGGAGGAAACTCGCTGATCCCTAACTCTGCGAGCATCGCCTGTCGATCGAAGGGGAGTTCTTTCAACATCGCTCTTTCCGCCTCGGTGGGAGGGAGTACATTGTCGAAGAAACCTGGTATCAGGATCTTCCCTTCGGGGTCGCGCAGTCGGCCCAGGGCCTGTACCAGCCCCCAGGCAGGTGAAGGCGCTAGCCCACCACGGTTGCCTGAATGCACGTCCCGGTCGGCACCATCTGCTTTGATCTCCAGGTACAAGAGGCCGCGAACGCCAAAAATGATAACCGGACGGCGATCGTCGTAAAGAGGCCCGTCAGCGGTCAGGACGAGGTTGCAGGAGAGAGCATCTCTGTGGGCACGAATGGTAGGTGCGAGGTGTGGGCTGCCAACCTCCTCCTCGCCCTCGATCAGCAGCTTTACGCCTAGCGGGCAACCGCCCGCCTTCAGCAGGGCGTGGACGGCGATCATGTGGGCAAGAAACTGGCCCTTGTTGTCGGCTGCGCCACGTCCGTAAACAGCGCCATCGCGAATCGTCGGGGTGAACGGGGGTGAGTCCCACGAGTCGATGGGGTCCGGCGGCTGGACATCGTAGTGACCGTAGAAGAGGACGGTCGGAGTGCCTACAGGGCCGGGGCAGTGAGCAAAGACAACGGGTGCGCCGCTGTCGCACCATTGCTCCACCGAGAAGCCACAGGTCTCGGCCAGCTCGGCGACGGCAGTGGCTGCGACCTCCAAGTTTGTACTCGTGGTTGAGACGCTCGGCACGGCGACAAGTCGTAGGAGCGCAGTCACTGCCACATCGCCGAGTTCCTCGGTGGCAGCGAAAGCCTCGTCCGTCTTCATCTTCCCTCTGCGCCGATCACCGGCGTGTGGTTGGGATGGGAAGGAAGGAGATTCTCGCCATTGCGGGCCGACTCCTGGGCGACAGAGATGGCTGCGAAACGGTGATGGGCTTTGCCTTTGCAGCGATTGTCGGCAGGGTTACAATGCAATATGGTTGGGAAATCAAGTTTTTTGAAGGGTATGCCATGGCCATAGATCCAGAACTGCTCGAAATCCTCGCTTGCCCCGTCTGCAAGGTCAGCGTCCATCTTACCGCGGGCGAAAGCGGTCTTAAGTGTGACCAGTGTCAGCGAGTTTATCCGATTCGCGACGACATTCCCGTGATGCTAGTGGACGAGGCCACCATCGAGGCAGAGAGCGACTAATCGCATTTTTCTCCCATCGTGCCGACGCAGTGGGGGATCCTTCTCGAGGGCGTGCCCGCATGTGGAGATCGCCAAGCAGTCGTTGCCCAAAATCACCTTGGTTGCTGGTCGCGGCTGCCCTGATGGTCACGCTTTGGGGCGCTGGGGGGTCACTGGCGTCAGCTGCAGGCCGGGGGATCTCGGCCCGCCAAAACAAATTTCCAACCACCGCCGCCGAGGCCATACAGTTTTACGAGAGCAATGTCGATGATTGGCTCGACGGACCTACTAAGTACATCATCCAGAATGACGAGAGAAAAGTTTGGAAAAAGCTAGAGACGACTGAGCAGCGTCAATCCTTCATCGATTGGTTCTGGGCCCGGCGCGACGATGATACTCGCGACAATACGAATCCTTACAAAGAGGCTTTCTATCAATTGGTGGCGAGTGCCAATCAGCGATTCCATGGCTTCCCCAAGGGTTGGAAGTCTGATCGAGGACGCGTTTGGATAATACTCGGGCGCCCCGACTCCATTTCCCGCCGAACATCTTCGCAGCTGTTCGGGCGTAGCGGTCCTGATTTCGAGGTCTGGGTCTACTACACCTCCGGTCGGAACCTCGGCTTTCGGTCTTCGTTCGGTGAGTATTACGTTTATTTTATCCAGGACCGAGCGGGGCGGCTGGAGATCTTTGACGTTCAGTTTGGTGCGGGCAGCTATCCACCTGACTTGCGTCGCGCTTTCGAGTACGCCAGCGAGGCCGCGATCGTCGATCCCACGCTGGAGTTCGAAACGGAGACCTCCGATGCAGGCTTTGTTCGCTCCCTCACTGGGAGCGCGTTGCCGTTCGAGGTCCCTCTCGAGCAATGGGTCGCCGGCGACGCCGCCGGCGTCGTGGGGTTGCCGGTAAGGGTGGCCTTGCGGAGCCTTCTGTTCCAGACGCAGGGCGATGATTTTCTGGCTGAACTGAGGGCGGAAATAGAATTGGTGCCGCAAGGGGGCGGTACGCCGCTGCGAATGACACGCCGGTGGAATGTGAGGCTGAGTCAGGAGGAGCTGAACGAGCACGGCCAAGAATCACTGCTGATCGCCTTGTCGATGCCGGCGCCGACGGATACTTACGAAGCCCGGGTGGTGCTCTCTGAGCCGCTTGCGGACAGCACGGGGCTATGGAAGGGGAGCGTGGACGTTAAATCGGGTAACGGCGCCAGCGCGGTGTCTGCGATCGGCAGCCTTTCAATCCCATTGGATGCGGCGGACAAGAGTTCCGTCGGGCTCCTGGGTTTGGTGGAGCCTGAGATGTCCGCAGGGGAACCTTTCCTGGTGCAAGCCTGGGTACGCGGTGTCGTTCCCGCACTCGACCAAGTGAGGCTGGTTTTCACCAGCGATGACGGGTCTGAGCGCTCATTGGAGGTCGCTAGCAGCCGCTGGCTGGGTTCGTCCGCTGGCCCGCTGCTGATCGAGACTCGGGCTCCCGAGGGCATGCCGGCAGGTCGCTACTTTTTGCGACTGGACCTGGGCCCTGAGGTCAAGGTCAACATCGTCGGCTTGCGTCTCTCCGGCTAGCCCGCATATCTCAACGGTTTGCTGCTGCGCGAGAGCAAGGGCCCGCTTTTTGGGGTCGCGGCCGTCGCGCGCTGGCTGATCAGGGGCCGCGTTGTTGGTACGTCGCGCACCGTGCTAGCATCAAGGCTTGTTTGTCGCTTTTGCCATCGCATGTGCTTCTTTTGTGCATGTGCGCTTCTCCGTGGCCCGTTAAGGATCTCATGCGGCTGACCCACGACCAGATCGAGATCATCGCCAACCGGGCTGTGCGTGGGTTGGCCAAGGCTGGCCTGCTCGAAGTCGAGGATGCCGGCACGGTCGAGCAACGCGTCCAGCAGGTGATAGCCGAGGACCTCAGGGTCGAGGACAGGCTGAATGAAGAAGTTCGTCAGATCATGCGAGACCACATGGATCGCATCCGGCGGGCGGACGTCGAGTATCACGAGATGTTCAAGGTCATCAAAGCACGGCTTGCCAAGGAACGCGACATTATTCTCTGACCATGCGATTGTCCCGGGCCAAGATCAACCACCTATCTCGCCTGGTAGTCGAGGCATTACAGGGCGAACAAGGAGTGAAGCTGGCATGCGACGCGAACGCCGTGCGCTTGGAGGTAGTCCGCATTATCCAGGAGGAAGTTGAGCGCGACCAGATGATCGATGTTCGCGTACGCACTAAAATCGATTCCCAGAAACGCGACTTTCCAGAGGGGGGCCGGGAGTGGGAAATCCTCTACAAGCAGTATTACCAAGAGGAGCTAGACAAACACCGTCCCCCACGGGCGTGAACCTCATCCAATCGCAGGCCGGGCCGATTACTTTGAAGAGATGGTAACGGTGTCTCTACGTAGTGTCTTACGGGCTGCCATGGTCGGCATGGCAGCGACCGTGGTGGCTTTGGTTGTGTGGCAGTGGCGCGGTTGGTCGTCCGCCCCAGACCCTAAAGGTACTCTCACCCAGGACCAAGCCAAAGGCTTGCTTACCCGTGCCGAAGGCCTCGAGTACACAGAGACGGTCAACGGCATGCCGCGGTACCGGATCCATGCCAAGGAGAACCTGGCGTTCGAAGGCGGTCGCAGTGAGTGGAGAGGCGAGGTCGAGCTGCAGCTGTTCCCAGCGGCTGAGAAAGAGGGAGAGGTCCCCGAGCCTACACTCATCACAGGCAGGAAGCTGATAGCGTTGAAATCGCTCTCGGGTGCCCAAGGTGCCTACGAGGAAATCCGGCTGCGAGGCAAGGTACACGGTATTCTACCCGATGGCCCGGAGTTGGACAGCAAGGAACTGGACCTCCAGCCCGACAGTGAAGAGGTCAGTACTGATACGGGCGTTCAGCTCCACTACGCAGGTTTGCTGATCAGTGCCGAATCGATGCGCTACGATACCAAGGTGCGCCGGGTGAAGATCTGGGGCGGCCTCAGGCTTAGCGCTGACCCTGCTGCGGCCGCTGGCCAGGTCCCAGTTGGCTTGGCCGGCCAGTCCGAGCTCCTCACCTACGATCCCGAACTCTCGGGCTTGTTGCTGGAAGGGACCCCCAGTGTCGAGATGCCGGACGCTGCCATCACCGGTGACTTATTGGTGCTCGAAGTGGATCGGGACTCAAGTCGGTTGCGGTCGATACAAGCACGAGATGAGGGAAAAGTCACTTGGCTTTCCTCTGCGGCCAGTGGCGAGCAGACGCTGCAAGCGGGGAGAGTAACGATTGAGCTAGGAGACGACCTCGAGCCGCGTATCGTGCGCTCGCTCGCTGTAGAAAGTGTGCGCCCCGTTATGCAGATGGGTGATGCGGGTGAGCTGAGTGCGGCGCGCATAGATCTGCATTTACAAGAAGACGGTGCTGGTGAGGTCGTTGCCTCCGGCAACGTTCTTTGGGTTTCCGGCGATACCTCAATGGGGGTCGAAGAGCTGCGTTCGGATTCACTCAACCTGAGCATGGGCAAAGAAGGACTGGAGGCTGTCGATGGAGAGGGGTCGGTGGAGGCAAAACTTCCCGATGAACAGGGGCATGGAGCTGCGTTCTTTGGCCCTCAGGTGAACATGGGCTGGCAGCAAGGTGAGCTGCAGTCGGGACAATGGCTGCAGGGCGTGCGGTACAAATCCGGCGGACGTACTCTGGAAGCGGCCAGCGGTAGATACGAGCCGTCTCCAAAGAGCTGGATCATGGATGGCACGCCACGACCCCGGCTCGAAGATGACCAGTACGAGATGGAGGCCGATCGGATCGAGGTTGCGGTCGGCGGAGGACTGGCTGCGACAGGTGGCGTTGAGGCCAACCTGAGGGGCGACCGCGTAGCGGCGATTGCTCCCATGTTCGGGGGTGCTTCATCGGTCAGTGTCGGGGCTTCGCGCTTTGCGGTTTCGGCAGCGGGTGGACTCGAGTTCAAAGATGGTGCCCGCCTATGGCAGGGTCGACAGGTGCTGCAAGCCGAATCGATCACCTTCTCCGATGATGCGAGCTCGTTAAGAGCCAGCGGTAGGGTTCTAGTAACCCTCGATAGCTCGGCGGGCACCGCTCCTTCTGGCGGCGAGAACGAAGCTACTCGTCAGGAAAACGATGCAGCTGCCCCTGGTCTCATGACGCTCACCGGCGGGGAATTGCTGGTCGAAGGCTCGCCGCTGCAGATGCGCTTGGCCGAGGGCGCTGAGCTGGATGATGGGAGCAGGCAGATCAGAGGCACCAATGTGATCGTTGAATTCGAGGAGGAGAGTGGCTGGCGTTCGATCGAGGTCGTTGGTGAAGTGTCAATGACGGACCCGGAGGGTTACGCTGAGGGCGAGCGCCTCCTATACGATCCCAGGACCGGCGTGGTCACCGTTTTGGGCACGCGAACGTCGCCTGCTACCTTCGTCAATCAGCGCGGCGTCGATATTCGTGACCCCAAGGGCCTTCGACTGCAGTGGACTGATGCGGACCTTGTGGTCACAGCCCTCCAGCAGGGGCAAACGCAAACCATCCACAAGGGAAGCAGCTAGCAGCTAGCTACAAATAATCGAAGGGATCGACCCCCACGGCCTCAGCCTCCACAGCCTCCGCGATCGCATAAGGATAACCACCATTCCCGGCCTCGTTCAGGTCGATGCGCCGCGGCGGGTCGAGGACTTGTTCCTGCTTGTCGCGCACCAAGAGGATGCGCGGACGCTTCAGGGCATCGGGATTGCTCTGATATACGACGCCAATCTCTCCCTCTCCCAATTGCACGCAGGTTCCAGGAGGATAGTATCCGACCATGCGGGCAAAGCCGGCAAACAGGTCAGGGTTGAACTTGGCCCCCGCTTCTTCCTGCATGATATTCATGGCCTTATCGGAATGTAGCGCGTCTCGGTAGGGGCGAGTGGAGCGAAGCGCATCGTAGACATCGGCAATCGTGACTAGCTCCGAGACCAAGTGTAGCGGCCACTTCGCGGAGTTCGAGCCGTCGCGCCTCTGCGACCAGTGGTGCTCGTAGGCTACAATGGGTGCCAAGTCACCTACTCCGGGCGTGGCGGCGAGCATCTTCACGCCTTCCCAGGTATGCCGCTCCATCAGCTTCCATTCCTCCTCGCTGAGCTTGCCGGATTTTAGCAGAACCTCGCTCGGGACGCGTTCTTTGCCGATATCGTGGAGTAGCGCGGCAAGGGTTGCCTCACGTAGCTCGAACTTTCCGAAATTAAGGCCCTTCGCCATGGCCAGCGTCAAAGTGGCAACATCGATCGAATGGGTGAAGGAATACTCGTCGTGGACCTTGAGCGCATGCAGTGCAAGAAGCGGTCGCGTTTGCCGCATCCCCACCTCGACGAGGTCGTTCACGAACTCTCGGGTTTCTTCGACCTTTTCAAGTCTTCCCTTGGTGCGCACTGCGTGGCGTAGCTTATGCACTACCTTGAGCCCAGATGCATAGGCTTCCCAAGCCCTTACCAGGAGATCCGGCGCCAGCTCATCGCTTGGTTCGATATTGAGAGGACCGGCCAGGATGTGCTCGATCTCTTCTTGCTCGAGCGCCTGTTCTATGCCTCCGAGTTGGGCGATGGCTTCATCCTCCATGTTGAGCAGACGCAAGAAGAACTGGATCTCCCACTGGCGCAAGCCGTCGAGGAGGATCAGCTTCTCGATGCCGGCATCCCGCAAGCTCTGGGCAAGTTCCCTGAGGATTTCTCCATCGATGGGTACCTGGAAATCGCCGACGACGAATTCTTCACCCGCGAGGACGATCGGTATTTGTCGTTCCCTTTGCAGCAGGTCACGGAGGCGCAGGTAACAATCCTTGATGGCCTGCTGGATCTGTGGATGGCCTCTTGGATAGAGGTCCAGTGCATGCTGTCCTGCCAATAGCACGGCCACGATCTCCTGGAACTCGCTACGCCCTATCGACATGTTTGGTCTCTGCGAGCCAGCTAGGCGGCTGCGGTATCGGCGGTGGCGCCATTCTCATCCTCGCCAGTGAGCGCAGTAGCGCTTCCCGATCGGGGGCCTGTCGCATCGCCCGCGAATCCCTCCGGTAGGTCGTCAGCCACCGCCTCTCCATGGATGGCGCTGATGGCCCATCTTGCCGCCTCTGTGGCCTTCATGCGCCGGCTACGGAAGAGCAAGGGTTTACGGGCCAGGCGTCGCAGCCGGGATAGCGCAGCGGGGTCGCCGATCTTACCGAGCGCGACGGCCGCGGCCTGGATGATGTCGGTGTTCTGACCTCTCAGGTTGGGAAGCTGGAGCAGATCACTGAGACTCCCCACCGCGCTCCTTGATCCGGATTGTCCGAGGCCGCGGACGGCAAGCATTGTGACCTCAAAATCCGGGTCCTGGAGGACGGCTTGAAGCTGCTCGACTGCCCTGTCGCCTCGGAGCTTGGCGAGTGCCCTGACCGCCTCACGCCGTACCCGCACGTCGTCATGGTTGGCGATGAGGCCGAGGTGGCGGACGAAACCTTGATCCCCGATCTCTCCGATGATCCAAACAAGGTTGCGAACGAAAAACCAACGCTGATCCCGCAGGTGCTTCTGGATCTCGTCTAGCGCCTTGTCGCCCAGAGCAGCCAGCATGCGAACCAGATGAAGGCGGATAGGGCGGGAACCCTCTTGTGATAGAGCCTCCAGGAGAGCAGGGACGGCCATGGGACCAAGAGATTGGAAAATGCGGGTTGCCGCGTCGATCTGTGTACGTGGCTTACCGGCAAGGTTGCGGACGACCTCGCGTAGGGTGTGCTGGTTGCAGAATCGTAGCAGGATGTCCCGGGCGGCCTGCCGTTGCTGGACAGAGCGGCCGCCCGAGGGCGCAAGGTGCGAGGCCAACGCTGTCAGTATCTCCTCGGTAGCGATGTACTGTCCCTGGACGATGAATTCCGGAAGAGTTCGTTCGAGTTCCGTCGAAAACAAGCAATACTCATCATCATCCTTTTCCTGCTCGAGAACCTCCACCAGGATCTTGCTCTTGCGTTGTAGCAGGTATACGGGATCGAGTTCTCTCATGCGTGGCTGAAGGAGCTCGAGTGGCCACAGGCTGGCGGGCAGATCGTCGAGGAGCAACTGGTCGAGAGAAGCACGATAGGTGCGGCTCACGTAAGGGTCTGGGGATTCGGATTGGAGCGCGTCACTGAGCTGTGGCCACAACTTTGAGAAGTCGGAGTGGGAGCCATTCGTCTGGATCTGACGCTCGACCGTCTCCCGAATGGCCTGAGCCATGAAGTCTCGGTCAGAGCGTTTTTCAAGGACCCGTTGAAAAAGCTGGAATATCCGTGGTGAGGACTCGTGGCGAGTGGTCAACCCGTAAATGAGCAGGTCTTCGATTTGCTCGGGTGCCAAGGAGCAAGCCAGCCGCTGGCCAAGGTCGATGTTTGCGACAGAAGCGACGATCTCGGTCATTTCTTCCGCGGAGAACCTGTCGCTGCCCTTTTCGGTGTCTTGAGCGGCACCGCCGGGCTTCTCCGACGGCGCTGGATCGTTTCTTGTGCCAGCCACTACTATCGGGTCCGTCAGCAGGTCGATCCAGACTTCCCGGTCGAGCTGGTCATAGAAATGAGCGATGACCGCTGCCACCTGGTCGAGCGCCTCGCCTCCCATGGCAGCCGCCGCTGTACCCACCTTCTCGCACACCGCACGAACCAGGTTGACGCGAGAGAGGTTGGCAAGTGCAGTCTGGTCACCTTCGTTTCCGAGTAGCCAGCGGAGGAATCTCTCCAACTTTTGGGGGTCGCTTGCCAGGCCCTGCCAGTCGATACCATCGAGGTCTGCTTCCCGCCCGTAGCCCTTGAGTAGCATCTCCCAGGCGCTGTCACCTCCGGAGGCCGTGCTGTCCTCGTCTTCATCCTCATAGAGGCGTTCAAGGCGCAACATGTCCAGCGCGATGCCGGGCAGCCGTTCGTTTTGGAGGAAGGTGTTTATGCCCCCATCCTCCAATAGCTTGTCGCGGTTCGTAGCTAGTAGCTCAGCCAGCCTCTGGAGAGTTGGCGGCGCCAACGAGGAGTCGAAGTGCATGTGCGACACGCCCCGCTGATGGAGACGCTCTGCCAAGTGGCGGATGGTACGGCTGTTGCCACCGATCTCTGCATCTAGCGTCTGCAATGACTGAGGCAAAACACCGAAGGTGATAGGGGCCCGCCGTAGGAAGGGGAGCAATGCCGTGTGAGCGCGAGTGACAGCGTCGCGGACTACCGGCGAGGTTGCCGGATATAATTGCAAGGCCTTCACCGCGAAGGCCAGATCACGTAGTGCGCTGAGGAGGGTCTGCCGCCCGCTTTCGTCTGTCCCGGGTGTGGCGGTATCCATGATCTGCTCGTCGGCCTTACCCCCGCAGCAGCTCGATGGCGGCTATCGTCACTTCCCGTACATGGAGGGACCTATCGCGCCTACAGACTGTAAGCCCGATGTCAGCCACGAACGAGCGATTTTAGGCGGGATGCAAGGTCTGTGTTGCCAGGGAAAGCGTTCCAGTTTACTAGATCAACAAGAGTCACCGGCCCGAGACGGTCGTTGTCACCCTTCCTGCTGTTGAACTGCTCGATTCTTCGGCGTAGTCGGTCCGTGTCGGTGAACTCGACTGCTGCCGCAAAGCCCAATACCATCTCGCGCCCCCACCATTTACCCGAGAGTTTGGACGACCATGACTCCACCGTGCGCAGAAAGCGGCGCAGAGCTTTCTCATCGAGCGTCGGCGCGGCGAACAGGACGAAATAGTAATCAGACCGTCCGAGGGTTGCCTGGACGGCCAGGGTGGTGCCGGCCAACACCGCCGGGGTCCACTTCGTGTGGCCGCCCAGACTCTGTTTGAGGCGGGTTTGGAATTCTTCGGAAGCAGCGCGGGTGACGAACGTTTGCTCGCCGATTCGGTTGCGGGCAGCCGTTTCCTCCACCGGCGGCGGTGGGGCGGGTTGCGCCAACGGCGAAGGTCGCGCAATCGGGGGAGTGGCTTGCATCGCCATGCGTCGGTCGTCATAGGCAGCCCGGCGGGCGGGGTTCCGAAGTACGGCATAGGCCTTGTTTAGCTGCACCATCTTTTCTGCGGCCAGGTGTTGCAGATCTGCATCCAAATTGGCTACCCGGTCGGGATGGCAAGCACGGACACGTTCTCGAAAAGCCCGTCGAACCTCCTCGGCACCAGCTTCTGGCTGAATGCCGAGAATCAAATAGTAATCGAACTCTGTTTCCATGGACCTGTGCGCTGTCGGGCCGAATAAGGCCCTTCGCCATGCCGGCGGAGCTGCTTAATTGATATCCGACGGCCCCAAAGCTCGGAGTTCGCGCGTTCTCTCTCGCTTAGTTTCTGAATCCTGCCTTTGAGCAGGGGCGGCGAGATGGTGCGTGGTTTCAGCCTTCGGCAAGTCCGCCCGACAGTATGGACACTTTTGCCACCCCGGCTGTGTTTGGCGGCCACAACCGGCACATGCAGCGAGCAGGGAGAGCCCGCAATGAGGGCAAATCTCGAAATCCGGTTCGATCGCCTCCTCGCAGTGCGGACAGACTGCACTCCAATCGATGTCACGGACCACATAGGCCATATCTTCCACAGTGACAAGGCCGGCTTTGACCTTGGCGACGCCGGCCTCAGCAAGGCCGCACATGCCGGAATCCATGGCGATGCGCCGCAGCTCTTGCTCGCTGGCATTGCGGGAGATGGCCTGGCGCATGGCGTCGTTGGCGCGAAGGATCTCGAAGATTGCGATCCGTCCCTTGTAGCCACGGCCCCCACAATCACTGCAGCCGCGACCACGCAAATATCCGATCCCCACATTGTGTCCTAATCCGAGAATCTTGAGCGCCTCTGGATCCGGGTTATAGTGTGCCGCGCAGCTGCGGCAGATCCGCCTTACCAGCCTTTGCGAAACCACCCCCAGGAGAGATGAACTGAGAAGGAACGGCGGAACCCCGAGGTCCAACATTCTGACCAGGGTGCCTACTGCATTATTCGTATGCACGGTCGACAACAATAGGTGTCCTGTGAGTGCAGCACGGACGGCGATTTGTGCTGTTTCATGGTCCCGAATCTCTCCCAGCAAGACGATGTCGGGGTCCTGCCGCAACACTGAGCGAAGTATGGCAGCAAAGTTGAGGCCGATCTTCTCCTGTACCTGCACCTGATTGACAGACTGCATCTCATATTCGATTGGGTCCTCGATGGTGATGATGTTCTGGGACTTCGAATCCATGCGCTGGAGCAAGGAATAGAGGGTTGTAGTCTTCCCCGATCCCGTGGGGCCAACCACCAAGACCATTCCCTGCGGGTGCCTGATGAAGTCGAGGAGGGACTGTAACTCGGTTCCGTCAAGGCCCAGGTCTTCAAGATGCAGCATTTGGCTCCGCCTATCGAGAATCCGCAACACCATCTTCTCGCCGTGCCGCGTCGGCAATGTGGAGACGCGAAGATCGATTTGTCGTCCCTCTACTTGCATCCGACAGCGACCGTCCTGGGGTAACCTTCTTTCGGCGATGTCCATGTTGGCGAGGACCTTGAACCGCGATATCAACCCCGCGTGCATCCACTTGGGGACGATCTGGCTCTCGGCGAGCTGTCCATCGACGCGATTGCGAACGCAAAGATGGTCTACGCGTGGCTCGATGTGGATATCGGAGGCTCGCGCCCGGATGGCCTCATGCAGGAGTAAGTTCTGCAGCTGCACCGAGGTGGGCAACTCGCCTGCCGCAGCTTCGTTGCCAGCGGCAATGCTGGTCAGTGACTCAGGGTGTGCGGGGGAGCTAACCAGGCCAAAGGGGTCGGAGTCGCCGCCATGGCTCTTGGTGGTCAGCGTATGGCTTCTGCCAGCCATGCTGATCGGAAACGCGTGGTCGCGCACCATCAGCGCAGCTTCGTTGCCCGCCGGATAGTGCAGCCGGATAGCCAGCTCGATGTCGCTGGAACCCGACAGGCGGGGTTCGATGGCCGCATCAACGATGGCACTCAGCTGCTCGATGGCAGCGAAATCGAGGGGATCCACCATGGCAACCGACAAGCGCTCGCCATTCAGAGCCACGGCAAGACAAGTGAGGCGCTCAGCCACCTGCCGGGGAATCACCTGAGCCACTGCCGGCTCGACCTGAGCCAAGGCTACGGAGTCGAGGAGAAAGCCAGGTTGTGTGGCCAGGGCGCTAAGTACGTCCCGCTTCGACACCAGCCCGAGGCGAACGAGCATTTCGCCCAACCGCGCTCCTTCTCCCTTCTGCCTGGCAAGCACAGCGCGCAGTTGGTCCTCGTCAATGATTCTCTTCTTGACGAGAAGCTGGCCTAGCTTCACGGGTACCCTCGAGACGATTGATGTCGAGCCCGACAGTCAAGCTACCTCGGGCACAATATCCTCAAATTCTAGCAGACTGGAGTCTATTAGCGCCGCTCATGCTCTGTCAACCAAACTCTTGCCAATCTCTTCCAGACGAGGAATAGGAGAACACAGTGTTGACTATCCTTGAATACCCTAGCCCGCATTTCTCATCGAGTCGCGGCTAGCCCGCACTTCTCAACGGCTCGCGGCTGCGCGGGCGCAAGGGCCGCGATGACTGCGTTGCGCTTGGCTCGAGGGCTCGACGTACTGCATGAGTACGCCT
>JBHHYG010000059.1:0-13702 GCA_046757445.1 Acidobacteriota bacterium | reverse complement strand
CGGGCTAGATCCGTGGTGCTCGAATGCGGCGTTCCTCGGCGAAGCGGAGCTCGGCAGAAATGTCCTGCAGGATGGTTCCCCAACGGCAACACTCGGCGCAGCGGATCTGATAGCGATCGTAGGTGGCGCCGCAATGTTCGCAGCGATACTTGTGACGGAAGATTCCAGCAGCGTCGATCACCTCCTGGAACATCTCCGCAGCTGCCCGGCTATCGCCCCGACGCTGGCACAGCTTTGCCAGTTGATATTGGAGAGTCAGCGAGTCCTCGCTACGATCTTCGAGCGCTCGAATTCGGCCTGAGCCTCTTCGAGCATTTCGAGGCGCGAGTACAAGAGCGCCAAACCCAGTCGCGCCGCCAAGGCGCACTGACCCTCGATTCTTTCGGTCGCTCGACGGTAGGCCTTGATGGCGCTCTCCGGCTGTCCCGACTCGAGATAGTAGTTCACGAGATGATCCAGCAACGGCACCGACCTCGTCGCCTCGATCCCCGCTTGCCAGCCCTGAACCGCACCTTCAGCGTCGCCATCCGCCAGCCTGGCCTTGCCGAGCAGCAGGTAAGCCGGCACGAACTGCGGATCGGCCTTGATGAGGGAGCGGAAGATCTCGGCAGCTTCATGCGGGCCATCTCTCTCATCTTGCTCCAACAGCGAGCGGCCCTGCTCCAACTGTAGTCCCCGCAATATCGCCTCCTCATCGGCGCGGGCAAGGGGATCCCGGAGTAGCTTGAGACGCTTCTGTTGGACCTCTTGAGCTTCCAGCCAGCAACCTTGGCGCACCAGCAAATCGCGCAACCAGGCGTAGTTTTGCGGCTCTCCCTTGGGATCAGCCGCGATCCGCTGCCGCAAGTGGGTCACGGCGCGTCCGTACTCGCCTTGGGACTCGAAATCCGCTGCCAACGCTTCCTGCACGCGCGGATCGTCGGGCGCCATCCCCCGTGCTCTCATGTGCATATCGACCGCCTGTTCCAGCTCGCCCTGGTTGCGCGCCGCGTCACCGGCCTGAAGCCAGGCGTCGATGTAGCTCGGGTCGATTTCGATGGCCGTCTCGAAACTCTTCAGCGCTTTCTTATGATCTCCCCGAGCTGCGGCTTGCAAGCCGCTCTGGAAGACCTGCGTGACCTCGGCGGCACGCCGCTCCCGTCGCCGCAGGCGCCATCGCGATAGCGCCTCCCGTGAGGAGAGAACCGCCGAGTAGAGCAGGGTGCCGAAGACTCCCACCAGCAGCGACAGGAACGAAACCACCCAGAGCTTGGTCTCGAATTCCATCGGAGGGAATCCGGGTAGCCGCAATGTGGCACTGTCTTGATTCAACCACACAACCCACAGGCCGACGACGACGACCACGAAGACAGCCAGCAGCGTCAGTAAGCTTCGCAACGACATCCTGTTCCGCTCGAGTCAGAGGGTGCTGTCAGATCTGTTCGCCAGCCTCTTGCTTCTCCTGGCATTCGATGCACAGAGATGCCCAAGGGATGGCTTTCAGTCGTTGTAGGTTGATCTTCGTGCCACATGCTTGGCATTTCTCATAGGTACCATCGTCCATGCGTACGAGCGCCGCATCGACCATCTTCAGGAGCTCTCGCTCGCCGTCGCTGAGGCTGTACAAGAACTCCTTCCAGTATGACTCCGTAGCCCGATCCGCCAGGTCTTGTAACCCTTCTTCACCAGACTCGCGGTTGGTTGCTCTAGAACGCTTATAAGATGCGAGCGCTTCTTGCCGTTTTTGCTCAAGCTGAGCCCGCAGCTTCTTCTTTTCTACTGCTCTCATTGATGGGCATCCTCAACCTTGAGCTCGGTTCTCCTGAGCTTCGTGTTCTCGATCAGATCGACAATCAGGATCTCAGCGACTGTATGGCAATCCATGTATGAGCGTTAAGCCACGGTACACCTGCTCGACCAGAATCAGCCGAGCCATGTCATGGGGCAGGGTCATGGGAGACAGTGCCAGCACCATATCGGCGCAGTCCCGAACCACACCTGCCACCCCGTCAGGCCCTCCCACGACGAAGGCCAGAGTCCGGGAATCATCGTAGCATTGACGATGAACGAATCGAGCAAATTCCTTCGAGCCCAGCATTCTCCCCCTCGGATCTACCACCACCATGTACAGCGGTTTCAGGGGCTCGAGCCGTTTCAGGATCGACCGCCCGTCGCGCGCCATTCGGTGGGACTTGCTGTACCTGTTACCCGCCGCCTCCTCCGGCACCACCAGGCAGCGGCAGCTCCGGTGTCGCCGGATGCGGCCGAGATAGTCGGAAACGCCGGCGCGAGCGTACTCGGCCACCGTTCGACCGGGCCAGCAGAGCACCAGATCCGGCGCCCCCTCACCCATCGGCCGCCGAGCCCACAGCATCCCAAACGGCTGGCTCTCCGCACCTACCACTGCGTCGAGGCATCCCAATAGCGTACCGAGCGGTGCCGGCTGGCCGCAAGGCAACCGCGCCAACGGTAGCGACCCCTGGCCCGCTACACCGGGCGGCGCGCTCCTAGACCATGGGGAACGCCTCCCCGGGCAGGTCACGGAGATACCCGCTATGCTGCTCCGCTTCCCCCGTCGGCCGCGCCATCGAGGCCGCCGTCCACCGCCGACCCGTCACCACCTCCCCCCGCCATGATCGGCGCATCTCTCCAAACTCTCTCGAGCTGGTAATACTCTCGCGTCTCTGGCGTGAAAACATTGACGAGGAAGTCGACATAGTCGATCAGCACCCAGTTGGCCTGATCATATCCCTCTGTATGGAGAGCCTTGACACTTTCCTCGCGCAGGCGTTCAGCGATGCCGTCCGCGATCGCTTGCACATGACGCTCGCTGCGACCCGTACAGAGCAACAGGAAGTCCGTAAAGCTAGCAATCCCCCGCAGGTCAAGAACCAGCAGCTCCTCACCTTTGTGATCCTCCACCGCTGCCACAGCCTCGCTGAGCACCGCAGGAATGTCCGTCTTGGCGACCTTTTCGCTACCTCCAGCTGGCCGACGTACGGTGGTCACGACGCTGCCTCGTTCACTACCGGCACTTTTCTGTAGAGGCCGTTCGCTTCGATGTAACGCTGCACTTCCACCGGCACGCTATAACGGATGCTACGTCCTTCTCGTATCCGCTCTCTGATCCCGGTCGACGAAATGTCCACGTGTACGGCATCCGAGAGGAAAATCCTCAATCTTTGGCTCTTGCTATCTTCAACCTCGGTCTTGCTCCTCGAGTTCAAGTAGCTGCAGGGATTCTCATTCCCGGATCGCAGATCTACGAGCCTGTCGACAATCCACCCCGGCAGCCGCTTGGGGATCTCGTCGAATCCATGACCGGGGCGACTGACCACAATGGTGTGACAGAGGTTCAGCAAATCCTCGAAGTCCTTCCATGTTTCGATCTCGAGGAAGGAATCGAGCCCGGAGACGAAAAGCATCTCCGTTTCGGGGCCGAGCTCTTGGCGGAGGGCTCGGAGCGTATCGATGCTGTAGCTCTTACCAGGACGGCTCACTTCGATCGGCGAGGCTATGAAGTCCGGGTTGTGCAGAGTTGCGGCAACTACCATCGCAAAGCGATGTTTCGCCTCGGTCAAGTCAATGCGGCTCTTGTGTGGCGGCTCATGGCAGGGCATGAAATAGACCTCCTGGAGCCTGAAATCCTCGCGAATCTCCTCGGCCAGAATGAGATGGCCCAGGTGTGGCGGGTCGAATGTGCCGCCAAAGATCCCGATCCGCTTTCCAGGGTTCCTTTTCACCGTGCCACTGCAGCTTGTTCTGGTACTTGCTTTTGTATCCATTCAACGAATTGCTCGAGCCCATCGCCGCTCAACGCCGACAGCTCACAGTAGTCTGCGGCATCGTCCTCCGCTGCTGCCTGCAACGCCGCCAGCGTCGGCGGCGGCGGCCCGAGATCGATCTTCGTGGCCACGACAATGCGAGGCCGCTGCAGCAGGAGACGATTGTAATGACGTAACTCGTCACATAGCGAGCGGTAGTGCTCTACTGCCTCCGTTGCCGGCACCGAAGCATCGACCAGCACAGCGAGGGCCCGCGTGCGCTCGATGTGACGCAGAAAGTTGAGGCCAAGGCCCTCGCCCTTGTGCGCCCCCTCGATGAGACCTGGCACGTCAGCAAGCACCGAGCGAGTGTAGTTGTCTAGCTCGACGATGCCCAGGTTGGGCTCTAGCGTCGTGAACGGATAAGGGGCCACCTTTCCCTTCGAGGCGGTGAGGCGGCGCAACAAGGTAGTCTTGCCGGCGTTGGGACGGCCCACGAGGCCGACGTCAGCAATCAGCTTGAGCTCGAGAATCAAGGTACGACGCTGGCCAGGCTCGCCGGCTTCTGCGCGCCGCGGCGCCTGATGCGTCGACGTGGCGAAACGGGCGTTACCGCGGCCGCCACGGCCACCGGCAGCCACCCTGACACGTTCGCCGGGCGCAGCGAGGTCCGCCAGAACCTCGTCGGTCTCCGCGTCGCGCACCAACGTTCCTGGCGGAACACTGATCTCACGAGCTTTCCCCTGGCGACCGTGCCGTTTGCTTCCCTGGCCGTGAGCACCCCGCCCCGCCCGCAGGAGCTGGCCGTCTCTCAGGTGGCCGAGATGGGAGGTGCCGCGGTCGCAAACTGCACAGACATCACCGCCGTCACCACCGTCGCCGCCACTCGGCCCACCCCGAGGGACATACTTCTCACGTCGAAAGGCCACACAGCCTCGTCCCCCGTCACCAGCCTCGACGCGAACTCGAACGATGTCGCGGAAGATCAAGTCGGATAGTGCCGTGGCTGTGGCCGCGGCGGCGGCGAAAATCAGAGGGGAAGGATAGAAATGTACTTGCCGCGGCCTCCCCTATCCTCGAAGCTGACCACGCCTGCTGTCTTCGCAAACAGCGTGTCATCACGTCCACGGCCGACATTTCGACCGGCCTTGAAGCGAGTGCCCCGCTGCCGTACGAGGATGGAGCCTCCCTTGACGACCTGGCCGCCGAAACGTTTCACGCCAAGCCGTTGTGCAGCGCTGTCGCGGCCGTTGCGGCTGCTTCCCTGGCCTTTCTTATGTGCCATCTTGTCGATCCTTATGAGGCATTTCCAACGAACCTCGCGTCGCTATGTCTTTCCCTTTTTCTTGCCAACAGAGCTTTTCTTTGCCCCGGGTGAGACAATTTCATCGATACGCAGCGCCGTATAACTCTGCCGATGGCCGACCTTGCGACGATATCCTTTGCGCCGCTTCTTCTTGAAAGCAACCACTTTCCGCCCGCGACCTTCTCCTACCACCGTGGCACGCACTTGGGCACCTTCGACATCGGGCTGGCCCACCTGAACCCGCTCGCCGTCGGCTACCAGGTGCACCGAAGCGATGGCCACCTGTTCCCCCACCGGCCGCGCAAGGTGCTCTACGTGTACCACCTCACCTTCGCTCACCCGATACTGCTTTCCGCCTGTTTCGATAACCGCATACATTGACTTGGAATCCTGTTTGTTTGGCAGCAGATAACCACCCCATTTTACGGTTCGCGTCCGGGGCAGCGCAAGCTATCGCGCATGGTTCAGGTGGGCGGCCCTCGGGGGCCAGGTCAGGCCGTGGTCCTACCCTTGCCCCCCGGTACCTTGGATGTGGCGGTCTGTTTCTTCTCCCCGAGAGCGAGATGCTCCAAGGCGCCTTCGCGCTCGGAGAGCATGTCGAGCCGACGGGTCAATTCGTTGATGCGGTCCTGCATCTGTTGTAGCTCGAGGCTGACATTGGTGAGCTCGTAGACCAGATTGTGGAGAAGGTGAAGGTTTCGCTCCCGCCAGCGATCGAGTTGGTCGAGTTGATCAGACAGTGCACCAGACAGGGCGGAGAATTGTTTCGTCGTCCATGACGCATGAGCGTTAGCTGGTCTGACCATCGCGGCGAGCACCGATTCCAGATTCAACGTTGCCCGGTAGAAAGGCCGCGTCAGGCGCCGCAATGCCCGCAGCAGCATGCCGTAGACTCCACTACGGCCGCTCTCGTAGAGCGCCATCGCCGGTGATACCTGAATCCCTGGGGGCGGTGCCACATCGGGCAGCTGGCAATGAGTCGCCGTTATCTCCTGCAGTACGCCGCGTGGTAAGTCCTCGCGTCGAAGGCGTGGTTCGAGCCGTAGGTTGCGAAGCGCCTGTAGCTCCTCGTCGGTGAAGCGTACGCCGCGCTTTCTTTCTATGGCCTCATGAACCCTGGCTTCGAGCGCCTCGATATCAATCTCCGGGGCATCGATCTCAAAGCTCGCCATCAGTGCTCCAGTGAGTTGTCAAGAGCGGCTCCATGCAGGGAATGAGCCACGTCCTTTAGAAAGTCGGGCCGATGTAGAAATCGAAGCCTAGGCCACCAACGAGCGATCGCAGATCGGTCCGCTGCGACAGGTAGAAGTTCAATGGAATCGGGCCGAGGTTGAAGCCGATGCCACCACCGAAGGACGATACCGCGTCTCCCAGGCGACCGTTCCTGAAGAACTGGAAATCCTGATCCTCGAACCACGCTGCTCCGAGATCGAAGAAAAAGAGGCCGCGGATGTCGCGAATCGCGATATCTCCACCGCGCGCTTCATCGATGAACGGAAACCGGTATTCGACGTTGAGAAAGCTTGCCCGGCTTCCTGAAAATTGCAGAAAGTCGTAACCCCGCAACTGGTTGAGGCCACCGAAGAAGAACACATTCGGGTCGTCGCCGGTGCTGAAGGCACCGTACCATCGCACCGCGATCAAGCTGCGCGCAGTTAGCTGCAGATACTCCCGGTAGTCGACGATTACGTCGTTGAACTGCAGGTCGCCGATGTTGGGCGACTCCTGGAAATCCACACGCAGGCGCCGCCCGGAGAACGGCCCGAACTCCCGAAAGCGGGCCTTGTCAGCCACCAGCGCCACCCCCAGCGGCACGTACTGGCCATCGCTGAAACGATCGCCGACAAGTATCTGCCCGGAGGTGGTCTGGAAGACATTGGCGATGTCGAAGGACTTGTCGAAGAAGCCGCCAGAGAACTCGACACGGTAATCGCGGCTGAAAGGATAGGAGGCGAAGAACTCCACCCCGTCGAGCTTGAAGAGGGTCTCGCGATTGATGTCGTTGTTGAACGGATCCAAGGTGAAGAAGAAGAGCCTCTCGCTGAGCCCGTTGACACCCCAGTTAAGGCGCCGCTTCTGGTTGTAGTAAGACCCTTGCACGTTGCGTTGACTCGAGACCGCGCCGAGCACGGCGGTGATCCGCTGATCGCCGAGCAGGTCCGAAACCACGATCGCGGTGCTCGAGACGAGCCTCGAGTTGCTGCCACCGGTGGCCACTCCACCAGCCACCTGCACATCTTCGATATGCCAACCCCCCGACGACGACTTGCTGACGTTGTCCTGGTCCAGCTCGATGGTCGCCTCCTCCGCCTGCCGCTCTTCGATCGCGGTAACCTGCTGATCCGATAGAGCTTCATCGCTGGCGGTGAAGCTTTCGAAGGGCTTTCCCGCTTGCATGGTGTACAGCTGGTAGGAACCGTCGCCGAAGGAACTGAACAACAGCTCTCCTGCTTTACCTGGCACCGGCTCTGGAAAGAAGGCACCGTGCAGGATGTTGGTGTAGCGATCGACTTTGCCGCTGGCAAGCTCCATCCGGTAGATGTTGTAGACACCGCCGCGATCCGAGACGAAGAAAATGGCGGAGCCGTCCTTCGAGAAGGTAGGCTGCGTGTCGTTGCTGAGGCCGAAGGTCAACTGTACCCGGTCCTGTGGCCGCGTCAGATCGATGCGAAAGAGCTTCTTGTACCCCCGGATGTGGCTGGCGAAGACAATGCTGCGGCCGTCCGGCGACCATACAGGGGCGTAGTCGTAAACCTCGTCCTGAGTGAGATTCAAGAAGCTCTCGTCCCGCGGATCGTACACCCAGATGTCGGCCACGCCGTTGAGATGGGCGCCGAAGGCCACCCTGCCGTCGGGACCGATGTGGGGGGAAAGGGCCTGATCGAGGTCGAGGCGTTTCTTGTGAATCAGGCTGCCGGTCTGCGCGTCTAGCAAGAATAACGTCCGCGTCGGACCCGTGCGCCCGAAGAAGGCGACTCGCCTTCCGTCCGGCGACCAAGACAAGTCGTTTCCGGCCCTGAAGCCGACCGTCAGGCCCTGGCCGATGATGTACTCATAGGAGCCATGGAGTCCCTTGGTCAGGTCCCTGCGAGCCTCTCCTGTAGCCAGGTCGAAGCGCATGACGTCCAGCGTCAGCCCCTTCAGGTTCACGGCAATGGCGGCAAACTCGCTGCCGTCCGGTGACACCACCGGGCTAAAGGCAGCGGGGCGGTCGAGGGGCTTCATGGCTCCAAAAACGTTGGTGGCGAAATCCTCGGCCTCGTCATGCGCCAACACGTCCGGCAGATAGAGACCGCGTAGGTAGTCGCGGAACTGATTGTTGAATTCCTGTGGCGTAACGTTGAAGGCGCGCTCCAGGTCGCGCTCGATATCCTGGCCTAGGTCGCGTCGGATCTCGGCCATGAAGATGCGCACACCTTCGTCGCCGTACTTGTCATCGATGTAATCCCACACCGCCTGGCCGAGAACGTAATCGATGAAAAAACCGCGGTTGAAGGTCATTTGCAGCAACGACGGGATGCCGTCAGCGAGCACCACGTCCCGCAGCAGCATCTCGTCGAGGCTGGTCATATTGTCTGCCATGTGTTCGGCAAGCCCCTCCATTACCCAGCCAGGGGGGGAGATGCCGAAAGCTCGGTTCACCTCGGTTCCATAGAGGAAATCGTATTCGAAGATGTGGGTGATCTCGTGGGTGAGCAACTTGTGTAGCTCGTCAGGTGGATCATCTGCCGGCAAAACCAACCGGTTCACCGTCGGCTCGGCGAATGCGGCGACTCCCTCGGGCAAGAAGAAAGGCACGATGTGAGTCTGCTGGAACTCGGCATGGGTCTGGTAAAAGATGATCGGGGTCCGCACCGACAGCTCATGGTCGAGCTGCCGCGAGATCAGGTCGTAGGAGCGCTCGGCAAAAGCCACCACCTCATCGAGTTGGGCTTCTTCCTCCGGGTAGTAGTGGACGTCGAAGTGAGGCGCTTTATAGACCAAGAAATCGAAGTCGTTGTAGGTGACCTTGTTCTTGCCGTAGGAGGTCCCGAAACCCGTGTTGCGTAGCTGCATCCCTGCCCGCGACGCCGACTTCGACTCCTGCTGCTTTTCCGACTGCGCTACCGCGGGTGCCGCTCCGGCCCACAAGAATGCGGTTGCCAGCGCCGTGAGGGTTACGGCACGCCCAGCACCCATCTTTTTCCAAAGTCGACGTTCCCGGCGCGGCCCCCCTGCCCACAAGCACCTCTTGAAGAATCTCTGGCTAACCATGCTCTTGTCTCCCTCTTCAGTAGATCAGCAAACGCGTTTGCTGGGTTCTCTTCGGAGTGATGGTGGTGAGGACCTGCGGTAATAGCTCCTCGAAAGTCTCTACAATGGCATCTTCTACGGCCACGTTCTGGTCGGTGGGGAACACCCGGCTGGCCTCTAGCTCGCCCGCCCGCAGCAAGCCGCCATCCTCACCGTGGAGTAATACGTACTCCATCTTCACGCGGTATCCGGTCATCTCGCGAAAGCGAGCAACTTCGGTCAGCTCGCCGTTGGGCGCACGGATATTCTCTCTGACTACTCGGGACTCGTTGTTCATCGATATCCCGATGCGGCCGGTGAACACCAAGTCGGCTCGCGCGCGGCTAGCCCGCTCGGCCCACATCTGGCTGTCCTCGAGGGGATCCTGACGATCGGGGTCCAACGGTTCATCGAGCAGGTCTACGGTTTGAAAGAAGGTACGCTGAACGAGCCGACGCCGGAAGTAGCGCACCGCCAAGGAATTGATATCGATGCCCGAGTCGTTATCGGCGATCACGAAGTTGCCGACCAGGATGCGCTCGTAATTCGCCATGCCGCGCCCCTCCTCCTCGGGGACAGACACGGTGACCTCCAGGGTGTGCACCCTATCGTCCTGGTCGACAGCTCCCGGCTCTTCCACTACTGACCCGCTCTCGCCGGTGGCGCTGGTCTCGCTCGTCTCACGGGTCTCGCGGAACTTGTTCCAGTTACCGATGACCTCGACCCGCATCGCCCCCTCGGCGTACTCGAGCGCCTTGCGATAGGCCTCCTCGGCCTTCTCGTAGCGTCCCTCGCGCTCGTGTCGGATGGCGAGATTGTTGTAAGCACAGGCAGCGGACGAGTCGATCGCCAGCGCCTTCAGCCAGCGGAACTCTGCCTCTTCCCAGCGTCCTGCATCAGCGGCCCGAACACCCTCCTTGCACTGGCCGCGCGCGTCGCTGGCGGAGCCAGGAGAAAAGCCCATGGTAGCGGCCAGCAGCACGGCGAAGAAGGTAGCCATCTCTGCCTGCCGCAGTTTGGCTCTCTGACACCAGCCCTGCGGGAGGTTTCTGCAGAACTCACCGGCAATCGACATCGGTTCACGCTCCAAGTGAGCGTCCTTTTCTGGCGGTGGGGACCCCGTCAAAGAACCGGGGGAGACAGTGTAATTTTACTGACGGTCGAGCGCAGGTCGCAACCTGCTGTGGCCGTCAATTTCGGGCCTTTCGCATGGAATCGGCTGCTGGAGCCTCTAGCCCGCATATCTCATCGCCCTCCTGCTGCGGGCGTGGAGAGGGCCGCGAGCCGTTGAGAAGTCCAGGCGAGCCGTGCGCCGGCACGGCGGCCATCTAATTGCTAACAACGCAACCATGGCACCGTTTCTTGCTGGCTTTCCATGGCATCGCTCAAAGACATAGACCCTGGAACCCACTCCCACGCCTGCATCGATGCCCCCCGGCTACCGGCCATCGCCGGCCAACCAAGCCGGCTCCTCGGCGCCCACGAGGCCCTGCAGATGTTGGCCCTGTTGCCAGACCTCGCCCCCCTCCCGCGAAGCAAGCTGGTGGAGGCCAGCGGCGGGCCCGTCGGTGCTGTCTATCGGCTGCTCGGGGGCTGGGTTCCAACCTGCAAGCCTCGGTGGGGGCTGCGCGAGTGGCGCGACCGGGCCGCTACCACCGCCGCCACGGTGGCCTCGGCGGGGGGAAAGGTGCTGACCCTCGAGTCCAGCAACTATCCGCCCTGGCTGCGAGAACTCCCTGATGCGCCGGCGACGCTGTACGTTCGCGGCTTCCTGCCGGCCCTGCCAGCGATCGCGGTCGTCGGCTCCCGCCGCTGCAGCAGCTATGGCCGCCGGATCGCCTATCAGATCGCGGCTGATCTGGCCAGGGCCGGCCTGCTTGTCGTCTCGGGCCTGGCGCGAGGCGTTGACGCCGCCGCCCATCGAGGGGCCCTCGACAGCGGTGGGCACACGGTGGCGGTCTTGCCCTGTGGCATCGAGCGCGTTTACCCCGCCCAGCATCGCGCCCTGGCTCGCAGGATGGTTGCTCGAGGAGGCCTGCTGACCGAGTACCCGCCGGAGACGCCAGTGGCGAAGTGGCGCTTTCCCGTCCGCAACCGCCTCATCGCCGGCCTCGCCCGGGTGACGGTGGTGGTGGAGGCAGCGAGTCAAAGTGGCGCCAGAATCACCGCCGAGCTGGCCCTCGACTACGGCCGCGACGTGATGGCCGTGCCGGGCCCTATCAGCTCTCCCACCAGCGCCGGCGCTCACGCCTTGCTGGCGCAAGGAGCTTCTCCCTGTACCAGCTGGCGGGATGTCGTCGAGCAGCTACAGAGAGACCTATGCGCGGCCGCCGAGGCACGGCACGCTGCCGCCCAGGCCTCAACCCTCACCCCTGCCAAGGAGCTGAGCCGAGGGGAACGCCTTTGCCTGTCGGTGATGCCCGCTTCCGGGGCGTGTAGCGTCGAGATCCTGGCAAGCAGCACATCAATGGCGATTCCGGCCCTTCTGGCCACCCTGACGAGCCTGGAGGCACGCGGCCTGGTACGCTCACTGGGCGGCCAGCGCTACGAACGCGCCCAGGTAGGCACGGAAAAAAGGTGACAGGGCAATGAAAACGCCGGCTAGAACCGAATCCGAGGTTACGCTACCTTCTCTTCCAATGCGCTGATGCACTAATGTTGTGCGTCGCTGCCAGGTAGTGTGCTACACTGCTCAACTCTTTCCGAGATCGGCTCATGAGCAAGTCACTAGTTATCGTCGAGTCGCCGGCGAAGGCTCGCACCATCAACCGCTATCTTGGTGACGCCTATTCCGTCAAGGCTTCCATGGGACATGTGCGCGACCTGCCGACAAAGGAGCTGGCGGTCGACATCGAGCACGGCTTCGCGCCTACCTATCAAGCCATCGACGACAAGAAAAAGGTGATCAGCGAGATCAAGCGCGCCGCCAAGAAGGCCGACGCCATCTATATTGCCACCGACCCCGACCGCGAAGGAGAGGCCATCGGATGGCACCTGTTGGAGCTGCTCGAGGGCGTAGACAACCCTGTCTTCCGGGTGATGCTGGAGGAGATCACCAAGCAAGGCATTCAGAAGGCCTTCGAATCGCCAGGCGAGCTGGATTTGGACAAGGTGCGGGCACAGCAGGCCCGCCGCATCCTCGATCGCCTGGTGGGCTACAAGATCTCTCCGTTGCTGTGGGAGAAGGTCCGGCGTGGGATCTCTGCCGGCCGCGTCCAGTCGGTTGCCTTACGGCTGGTAGTCGACCGTGAGCGTGAGATCGAAGCCTTTGAGACCGAAGAGTACTGGTCCATCATCGCCCACTTGGCAGGCGAAGAGCCACCGGTCTTCCAAGCGGAGCTGCACAGCAAAGACGGCGACAAAATCAAGGTTCCCGATGCGGTAACGGCCACCCGCATCCTCGCCGAACTCGGCGTCGACAAGCCCAAGCCCGAGCCCACCGGGCAGAGGCCTTCGGGGGTCGACTGGGTGGTCAGCAAGGTCGAGGCCAAGGAGCGACGACGGCGACCCAAGCCACCTTTCATCACCTCCCAGCTCCAGCAGGCGGCCTACCGTCGTCTTCGTTTTTCCGTGCGCAAGACCATGGTGGTCGCGCAGCAGCTCTACGAGGGCATCGAGCTGGGTGACGAGGGCTCGGTGGGGCTGATCACCTACATGCGCACTGATTCGACGCGCACCTCCAGCATCGCCCAGAAAGAGGCCAAGTCGGTGATCGAGGACCTCTTTGGCGCTGACTTCGCCAGCCCCAAGCCGCGCAATTACAAATCTGCCAAAACCGCCCAGGAAGCGCACGAGGCGATCAGGCCAGCATCGGTTTCCAGGACACCTGAGCAGGTTCGCGGCTACCTCGACAACGATCAGGCCCGACTCTACAAGCTGATCTGGCAGCGCTTCGTGGCCTCGCAGACGCGTGACGCCATCTTCGACACCACCTCCGTCGAAATCGACGCCGGGCCTTATTCCTTTCGCGCCAGCGGCTCGGTCATGAAATCCCCCGGCTTCCTCGTCGTCTACAAGGACAGCGACGACAGCGCGGAAAAGGAAGGGGAACTCCCTCCGTTGCGAGAGGGCCAGACCCTCGACTGTCCCGAGCTGACCCCGAAGCAGCACTTCACCCAGCCTCCCCCCCGCTTCAGCGAGGCGTCCCTGGTACGCGAGCTGGAACGCAACGGCATCGGTCGACCCTCCACCTACGCCGAGATCCTCTCCAAGCTCCGCAACAGAGACTACGTAAAGGTGGAGGAGCGACGTTTCCTCCCCACTGAGCTGGGCACCATCGTCGTCGACCTGCTGGTGGAGAACTTCGAGCGCATCATGGACATCCAGTACACCGCCAAGGTCGAGGACAGGCTCGACAGGATCGAGGCCGGCAAAGAAGACT
>JBHHYG010000058.1:0-13717 GCA_046757445.1 Acidobacteriota bacterium | reverse complement strand
ACGTCGGAAAACTCGGCCGAGCCGGTCCACTCGACCTGCTGGTCGACGATCATGTCGACCTTGGGATTGACGTTTTGGACCAGCTCGTAAACCCACTTGGCCTGATTGATGAAGTTGGCGTTGTTGTACCAGATGAGCTTGGTCGGGGTCGGCAGATGGGTGCGGCCGGTGAAGAGCTTCCTGCCCTCGGCCGGGGTGTTCACGATCAGTGGACGGTCTCCACAACCCCAATAGGAGACCTCCTCACCGCGTGTCGTGTTGCGGAGGTTCTCGCCGCCGATGCGGGCCTTCTCGTCCAGCACCGGGTTGAAGGGGTCCTCGTGGATGTAGGAGGCGGCCCCCGGGCCGGTCCAGGGCGAGCCCTGGAACAGGGCGCCTTTGTAGTTGCCGGCCCAGGCGTAGACACCCGCACCGTGGGTCCCGATGTTGCCGGTCAACATCATCACCAAAAAGACGGCACGGTTGTGTAAGGTGGCGTGAAAGTAGTGGTTGACCCCTTCACCGAAGTGGATGGCAGCGGGCTTGAGGGTGGCGAGATCATGCGCTAACTGCTGCACCTTCTCGGCTGGCGCCCCCGATATTTCCTCGACGGTTTCGAGGTCATAGTCGCGTAGGTGAACCCGGTACATCTCCATCACCGGCATGACCTCGATGGAGCTGCCGTCAACGGTCCGCACCGTGAAGCGTCCTGCCAGTGCCGGGTCGACGCTGCTCTCGGCACCGACCTCCTCGCGACTGATGGCCACGAACTCCTCACTGCGCGTGTCGTAGACGACAAAGTCACCGATCCGCTGTCGCTGCGCCGGCGTGAGACCCTGCTGCTCATAGGAGAGGGTCAACTGCTTGAGCTCGTAGTCGGCGAAGATCTCCTCTGGCCGCAGCCGCTTCAGCGTGTCGGTGCGTACCAGCAGCGGCAGATCGGTGAAACGCTTGACGAAATCCTGGTCATAGAGCTTGTCGTCGATAAGGATGCGTGAGATGCCGAGAAACACTGCCAGGTCGCTGAGCCCCGGTCGCACGCCGAGCCACTCGTCGGCCTTGGTGCCGGGGGCGTTGTACTCCGGAGCGATGACCCAGATCTTCATGCCCCGCTCGATGCCCTCGATGAACCAGTGCGCCTCGGGCATCTTGTTCTCCACCAGGTTCTTACCGACCTGCACGTGGAGGCGCGAGTGGCGAAGATCGTTCATGTCCATGTCAGAGGTTTGCAGGCCGGTGACGAAGGGGGTTCCCGGTGCCTGGTCACCGCGCCAGGTGTATTCGGTCCAATCACGGGAACCCTTGGCCTCGTCGGCACTCACCCCCCGCACCTGGTGATCGATGAGGCCCATCATGTTGGCGAACCGGAACAACCCGAACTTGCCGACCAGACCGTGGATCGGCAGACACGAGCCGATCTTCATGGTCCGTGTGCCGGCCTCTTCCCAGTGGGTCAGCATCTCCTCGGGATAACCATCGCGCCGGAAGCGACGCCGCCCCTCTGCGCCGCTGTAGGTTCGGGCGATGGCCATCAGGCCGCGCGCCACGTAACGAGTCGCCTCGTCCCACGAGACGCGCTCGAAGGAGTCGTTGCCGCGATCGTCGAAGCGGAAGCGGGAGCGGAGGCCGGGATCGTCGCTCAACGACGGGAATCCTGCGTCAGCCCATTCCTTCCAACCCTTGCGCAAAACCGGTCCCTTCAGGCGGTAGGGGCCGTAAACGCGACGGTGGAAGGTGTAGCCCTTGGGACAGCCACGGGGGTTCCAATGCACCGTTGAACGGTTACCGTACAGATCGCCGTAGTTTTGGACGTCGTAGTTCTGCTCCATGCGCACGATCACGCCGTTGCGTACGAAGGCCCGCATCCTGCACATGTGCGTGTCGTTGGGCGCGCACACCCAGGTGAAGGAGCGGTCGACGCGATACTGATCGCGATAGACGCTTTCCCAATCGCGATCGGGATAGGCGGCCAGCGGGTTGTCGACAGCGATGATGTTGGTGAGACCGCCGGCTCCCTCGAACAGACCACAGCCCAGCTGCACACCCGCTGCGCCGGCACCAGCCAGAGCGGCGAGAAAGGAGCGCCTGTTCATGTTGCCGCGCCGGCTCATTGTCCCTCTCCGGAAGCACTTTGCGCTTCTGCCGTCAATGCTTGCTCCGCCGAGGGCGGCTCGAGCATCAGCCACTGGGAGACCAGCTTGGTGCCGTTGCGGTCACCGGCAGCGCCATTCCAGATCGCCAACGCCATGGGCACCCTGCCGGCGGTGAAATCGGCCTCGAGGGCCGGTTGCTCGGGCTGGACCGACGCCCAGAAGACGACACGATAGAGGCCGTCGTGCCAGGAGCCATTGCCCTCCGCGCGCATCTCGTCGGGGGGCCTTGAGGTCAAGGTGCCGAAACCGGCGGCCGCCAGCGTGTGAACCGGACGTTCTTCCAGATCCGGATTCGATAGAGGGTTACCGGCATCAACTCCGGTCATGTAGTGGGGTAGGCCGCCGGGGAGCGCCCCGGCGGCGGATGAGGCTGATCTCTTCTCGGGCTCTTCGCCAGGGGGGGAGATGGAAGGGGTAGCTTCCATGTTCGGGTAGACCGATGCCAGCTCGGGCGGTTTACCGGCATCGGCAGCAGCTTGTCGGTCAGCCCGCCAGTACCAGACCTCGACCTGGCCGCCGGCTCCGGCCTGGCCCATGCCGATGAACGGAGGCCGTTGGGAGAGCGAGAACTGCAGGGCCACCCCGTCGGCAAAGCTCTCGGTGCGCAGAACACCGCTGTCCGGGCCGCCGTCTTTCCACTCTACGAGGATGGCGATCCGATCTCCGGTGCGGGCGGCCCGAAGGGTAGCGAAGGGTGGATAATCCAGCCGGTGCCAGAGAGGGCGCAGCACCACCCGATGGGGGGGTACGGTCTCCCAGGCCGCCGACCAGGGGTCCTCCAGCGCTGTCACCTCATCAGCGCGGGCGGCGATGACGGGACCCGGATCGGAGCGACTCGGTGGCGTTTCGCCTTCCGGGGTCAGCGACAGAATGTAGTAGACCAGACCCCAGGCTTGTTCTTCGCTCTGCAGTGCGCCAGCGAAGGAAGGCATCGGTGTGCCGGCCATGCCGGTGAGGAAGGTGCGGTAGAGGTTCTCGGGCTTGCCGCCACTCTTGTAGATGCCGCGGGTAAAGTCGGCCGCCGGGAAGGGGTCGCCCTCGCTGTCCCGCAAAGTGGGCGCGGCCGGACCGTCGCCATGACCCTCCGGACCGTGGCACTGACCGCAGCGGAGGTCTTGATAGGACTGCCTACCGGCGGCGACCAGGGCACGGGTTTCAGGCGGCGGCGGCGGGATCTCGATGAGCTGCTCCGCAGTGGTAGCGTGGGCATCGTTGAAGACAGGGCTGAGAGACTTCACATACTGCACGACCGCCTCTAGCTCGGTGTCGTTGAGCAGCTCGTCAAAGCTGAACATCGAGGTGCCGGGAATCCCTTCTCTGACGGTGCGCACGAGATCCTGATCGGTGGGGGGCCGCCCCTGGGCTGTGGAGCGCAACTTGAACTGACCACGCTGGAAGTTTCGCGGCTTGGGAAACAAGAGGTAGGCAGCCCGGCCCTGGCCGTCACCCTGTGACCCGTGACAAGCGGCGCAGTACCGCGTGTATACGGCCTGACCATCGAGCGATCCGCCAGCGGTGGGCTGCTTGAGCGACTGGGTGCAGCCCGTGGTCGCCAACAGGCCGGCGGTAACGAAGCTGGCGATCAGGGTTTTCGCCACAACCGAAACTGAGGGGAAGCCCTTCAGCGCCTTGACCACTATCTGATGCTCCCGATCTATCGGTCTTGCTGGGACTCTAGCCGCGGGTCTGGTGTCAGTCGCTAGCCTGGTCGAACTCGATATATTGTAATAGGATCCGTGTATCCTATACAAGCTTCCAGCAACAATCCGTCGCGGGAGAATGGGGTTTCTGTAAGATTTCCTACAGCCAAGGGACCATGGGGCTCAAGAATGAGCGTGGAATCAGCCCTTCTCGGCTCGCCGGTTCGCCAGCTGTTTCTTCTGCAACTCGAGCTCCAGGTCGGCCAGGGTCAAGGTTTGCAGTGAATCCAGGCAGGAGTCACGGAACTTGCTCCAGGTGCGGTGGAGGGGGCAGGGCACGTCGTCGTTGCATTCCTCCAGACCGAGAATGCACTCGTCCTTCAAGCGCCGCGTGTCCTCGACCGCCTCGACGATCTCGATCACCGGGATCTCCAGCGGTTGTCGGCTCAGGCTGAAGCCGCCGCCGCGACCTCGTACCGACTTCAGCAGCCTGGCGCGGGCGAGATCCTGGAGGATCTTTGCCAGGTAATAGGGGGGAATCTCCTCGGCCTCTGCGATCTCGCCGGCGGTGACCAGGGCGGGGTCCTCGCGGTGCGTGGCGATGTGGATCATGGCTCGGATCGCATACTTGCAGGAGTCGGTGTAGATCATCTCCTTGTCCCCCGCCGGTTGTTCCCCCGTGCCCCCTTCCAGCCGGCGACCACTTCACGACTCCCCTTGGAGGCCTGACGCACGAAGCTTGAGGATCCAGAGGGGCGGCTCGCTGAGGCGATGCGAATGTCCATAACGGGACATTAGTATCATATTTTGTCTAAGCCAAGTCAATGGGTCCTCCGAACATCGGGCCAAGAAGCAGGGTGACGCTTCTTAGATCAACCGCTCGCCTTCGAGGTATCGGCGTTCACACGCGCTTCGGAGCTGGCCGCAGTCGAGGATTTCCTGCTTTTCAAGTAGCGCCGCTTGCGCTTCTGTTCGATCACCAAATCGGCGACGGTCATATCGGCGAGCCGGTCCAACAGGGATTCGCGGAACTTTTTCCAGATGCTGTGCAAAGGACAGGAAACGGTGTCGTTGCACTCGTCGAGCCCGAGCACGCACTCTGTCGTCAGGCGGGCGATGTTCTCGACCGCCTGCAGCACTTCCAGGACATGAATCTCTTCCGGTGCACGCTTGAGGAGAAAGCCACCCCCACGGCCGCGGACGGAAGCGAGAATGCCGTCTCGTGCCAGATCCTGTAAGACCTTGGCGAGGTAAAAAGGAGGGATTCCCTCGGCTTCAGCGACGTCCGACGCCGAGATGGGAAGTTGATCGGCCGGGCGGGAGGCCAGGTAGGTCATGGCCCGAATCGCGTACTTGCCGGAGTCGGTATAGATCATCCATCACATCCTTATTCATCGGTTGGTGGCGCCCCGGCTCCCACGAGCCAGGCTTTTGAACACAGGATGATAATCTTATCGCAGTATCCGTGAAAAGAGGTTTGTTGTTTCCATGGGTCGTGATGTGAGCTACATCACGGCGACGGCAATCCCTGCAGCTCCGTGCTCAGGGCCAGCGCAGAAATAACTGCCCATTTTCGCATCCCATCTTCGGGCCATCTTCGGGCGATCCTCACTTGCAGAATCCTCGACGTAGCTTTGGCTACGCCTGCGGTTCTACTCCCTCGGTTCGACCAAATCTGACCCAAATCCGGGCCCGAACTCTGGGAAGTTATTTCTGCGCTGGCCCTTAGGGGTTGCAGCACAGGGGAGCGGCGGAGCACCCTGGTTGGGTGGTGTTGATCTTCCACTGCTCGTTGTTGCGCGGGCCGCCCTGATCGCACTGCCCTTCGGGTCCCCTGATGGAGTATGGAGAACGCTGATGAGCCCAAAGGACGATGCTGCCACCGTTGCCCACGTGCTCAACCGCATCACCTACGGACCCAGCCGCGATGACCTGCGGTGGGCCGGAAAGATCGGGGTCGAGGCGTTCATCAGGGAGCAGCTGCAGCCGGAACGGCTCCCCGATCAGCAGATCGATACCCTGCTGGCCAGCTTGCCCACCTTGCAGCAGGATGTTGGGACCTTGTTCCGGGAGTATCCCCCACCGCAGCTCGCCCGGCGCATGATGCGGGAAGACGAAGAACCGGATCCCGAGATGATCCGGCGAATGGCGGTGCAGTCGATGACACCGCTTCGTGAGCTGGCGACAGCGAGGATGGTGCGGGCGGTGCGGAGCCGCCGGCAGCTCGTCGAGGTGCTCACCGACTTCTGGTTCAACCACTTCAACGTATTCGCCAACAAGGGGCAGGTACGGTACCTGGTGCTGCCGTATGAGCGCGACACCATCCGTCCCCGGGTACTCGGCCGGTTTCGGGAGCTGCTTGGCGCCGTTGCCCGTAGCCCGGCGATGCTCGTCTACCTCGACAACTGGCGCAGCGCCGCCGAGGAGGATCACGAGGTTGCGGGCTCCGCCCCCGGGCGCAGGCGATTCGATGCGGTGGAGGACGCCATCCGGCGCCTGAGTCGGTTCCGTCGCGGAAGCGCCGGCATGGCCGCCGGCGTCTTCGGCGGCCAATGGCGGGATCGGCCGCAAGGTGCCAGGCAACAGCGCCGGCAGAGCCGCCCCGACGGGCTGAATGAGAACTATGCCCGTGAGCTGATGGAGCTTCACACCTTGGGCGTTGATGGTGGCTACAGCCAGCACGACGTCAGGGAGGTGGCGAGAGCACTGACCGGGTGGACACTGACGCTGAGCGCGCAGGGTGCGAATTTCGTCTTCCGGCCTGACTGGCATGACGCCGATGAGAAGGAGGTGCTCGGCCACCGCTTGCCGGCTGGCCGGGGCATTGAAGACGGCGAAGAGGTGCTCGACCTGCTCGCTAGCCACCCTTCGACGGCGCGCTTCATCGCCACCAAGCTGGCCCGGCGGTTCGTGGCCGACGATCCGCCCACCCGGCTGATCGAAAAGATTGCCAAGCGGTTCAGCGACAGCGACGGCAACCTGCGGGAGACGATGGCAGCGCTGCTCACGTCGCCGGAGTTTCTCGGGCCGTCGTACCGGCAAAGCAAGGTCAAGAATCCGCTGGAGTTTCTCGCCAGCGCGGCGCGGGCCCTCGCCCTGGAGATCAGGCCGGAGGCGCAGCTAGCGCGAGCGCTGCAGCCGTTGGGGGCACCCCTCTACAACGCCGCCCCACCAACGGGCTACCCCGACAGCGCCGAGGAATGGACCAGCGCCAACGCCCTGCTGGCCAGGATGGAGATTGCCGGCAGGCTGGCGCAGGGCGTCTTCGGTCGAGATTTCGGCAGAGACCGAACCGCCGGCAGGAGCCGCCGGCGTCCAGCCCGTGGCCAGGGCCGCGATCGCGGTCCAGCGGGTAACCCCGAGCAGCGCACCGAAGCGCTGCTGGCGCAGCTGTTGCCCGGCCGTGACACGGGTGCCCTACAACGGAAGCTTCTCGACTGGGTGGATGAGCAGGCCGAAGAGCCCGGCAATGCACAGCTCGCCACCCTGATCCTGGGGTCCCCTGAGTTCCAGCGAAGATAGAGAAGGAGCGAGGACCATGGAGAACAAGCTGTGCTGCTCGGAATATCAGCAAGCCGCCGGCTTCTCGAGACGTGTCTTCATCCGCACGGGCGGTCTGGCGTTGGTTTCCTGGGGGTTCGCACCGCGATTTCTGGGACGTGCTCTGGCCGCCACGGCGCCCGACTCCGGCCATCGCCAGGTCTTGGTCTGCATCTTCCAGCGAGGTGCCGTGGACGGGTTGAACATGATCGTCCCCCATGGCGACAAGGCTTACTACGCTGCGCGACCGCGGATCGCCGTGCCGCCACCTGGAAGGGGTGAGGACCGGACCATCGACCTCGATGGATTCTTCGGGCTGCACCCGGCGCTGTCGCCGCTGGTGCCCTGGTACAGGCAAGGGCACCTGGCCGTCGTCCATGCGGTCGGATCTCCCGATGCGACACGTTCCCACTTCGATGCCCAGGACTACATGGAGAGCGGAACGCCCGGGGTCAAGACCACGCCCGACGGCTGGCTCAACCGGCTGCTGCGGGAGACGGCCGACGCCAACGCCAAGCCAGGCCCCGGAAGACTGGCCCGGGGGTTGGCCCTGACCGATCACATGCCGCGTTCTCTCGCCGGCCGGGAGCCGGCGCTGGCCGTCGGTAACCTCGGTCGCTTCATCGGCGATGAAACAGCAGCACCACCCGGCGCGTCGAGACCTACCAGCGACGATCCGATGATGGGCAGAGAGGGCGAACAGCAACGCCGGCGGGAAGCAGGCGCCATCTTCGCGCGCCGTCGCCAACGCCAACGGGCGGCCCTGATGAGCGGCTTCGAGGCCCTATACGGCAGGGACAGTGACGACCTGCTGCTGACCACGGGAGCCGAGGCGATGGACGCCGTAGCCTTCCTCAAGAGCGCTGATCCACTTCGCTACCGGCCTCAGAATGGTGCACAGTACCCCCGTGGCGTGCTGGGGCAGCAGCTTCGGCAGATAGCGCAGCTGATCAGGGCTAACGTCGGCCTGGAGATCGCTTTTGCCGAAGTCGGTGGCTGGGACACGCATGTCAACCAGGGTGGCGCTCAGGGCCAGCTTGCCCTGCGCCTGACGGAGCTGGGCTCGGCGCTGGCTGCCTTCGCTCAGGATCTCGACGATCGGCTGGACGAGGTCGTGGTATTGACCATGTCGGAGTTCGGACGTACCGTCGAGGAGAATGGCAACATTGGCACCGACCATGGTCATGCCAACGCCAGCCTGCTTCTCGGCGGAGGGGTGAACGGCGGTAAGGTCTATGGCGAATGGCCCGGGTTGGCGCCCGAGCAGCGTTTCGAGGGCCGAGACCTGGCGCTGACCACCGACTTCCGGGATCTCTTCGCTGAAGTCGCCGACCTGCACTTGCGGCCGCGCGACCCGCGCCACCTGTTCCCCGGCCACGATCTCGATCGGCGCCACTACCGCGGGTTGATCAGGACTTGACGGACTCCTTCCTCGCGGCGGCGCGTACGGTACCCGCGAGAGGTTCTTTCACGGCCCACCATCTGTTACGGCGGGAATAGCTGGCGGGCGTTGTCGTGCAGGATCGCCTGCCGGGCCTCCGCTGTCAGATCGATATCGAGGAATGCCTGCAAGTTGTCCGCCATCCCCGGAGCTCCGGGCCCTGGCCAGTCGGTTCCCCACAAGCAGCTCGAGGCAAGCCTCGGCAAGATCGGTAGGTAGTGCAGCAGCCGCTTCGGAGGGATGCTCGACAGGTCGAGGTAGATGTTCGGATGACGGCGGGCCAGGAAGATGGCGCCGGGACACCAGAGGGGGCGGCCGGCATGGGCCAGGATCAACTTGAGATCCGGGAAGTCCACCGCCACGTCGTCGCAATCCATCGGATCGCCGTAGCGGCTGCGAGCACCTGGAAAGATCGAGGTGCCGGTATGCACCATCACCGGTAGTCGGCACTTTGCGGCCCGCGCATAGATCTTCTCGAGAGCGGGAAGGCGTTGCTCGGCAGCGCCGGCGCGGTAGGCGTTGGCACGCAGCGCCTGATGGGGCGGATGGATCTTCAGGCCTCGTATGCCCAGCTCCATCAGTCGCTCCACGGCGCCGCCAGGATCGGCGATGACGGATGCATCGCGCGGGTCGAGGCCGCCGAAGGCTAGCAACCGGTCGGGGGCGGCGCGGGCGATGCTGGCCACCCAGGTGTTGACCTCGTATGTGAAACCCATGAGCTCCTCGGCGACGTAGTTGATCATGCCGATACGCTCGAGTCCGGCGGCGTCCATGCGCTCCAGAATTGCTCGCGGGTCCGACATCATCTCGCTGAGCGCACGAAAATCGGAGCGTCCGCGGGCCATGACCTGGCGCGCCTCGGGCTTGAGCTGATCCCAGGGCTGTATGTGGACGTGGATGTCGGTGACGGGGTAGGGAAGCTCGGCCATGGTTCCGATCACCAGTGGAGGGAGCGGCCGTATCGGCCATCACGATCTGAGGCGTGCAGCATATCTCAATACCCCAGGGCCCGTTTGAGGCGCGGTCAGCCGCGTGGTTTAGTGTCGGCATGCAGCGTTACGCTGACCGCACAGATGCGGGCGCTCGCTTGGCGGAAGAACTCGAGCCAGTTCTGCGGGACGCTCCCGATCCGATGATCCTGGCGGTACCCAGGGGTGGGGTGGTGATCGGTGATGTGGTCGCCGAGGCGCTGGGTCTGCCGCTTGATGTGCTGGTGGTGGAAAAGATCGGTCATCCTTCGAATCCGGAGTTGGCGGTGGGTGCAGTCGGTGAAAAAGATGCACTGTGGCTCGATGAGTTGACCGCCGGGCGCCTCGATCCCGAAGCTCTGCAGGCGCGGATCGAGAGAGAGCGACAGGAGCTGGAAGCGAAGCTTCGTCTCATCCGTGCGGTCAGGCCCCGGGTACCGGTGGAAGGGCGCACGGCGGTCGTGGTGGACGACGGCGTGGCTACCGGTGCCACCGTGCGTGCGGCACTGCTGGCCTTGCGAGAAGCACGGCCTGCGGGTCGGGTGCTCGCCGTGCCGGTGGGACCGCCGGAAACGCTCCACCACCTCGAGCGGATCGCCGATGCCATCGTCTGTCCACTACGACCGCGGGCCTTCTACGCCGTCGGCCAGTGGTATGAGGTCTTCGGGCAGGTGAGCGACGACGAAGTTCTCTCCATCATCAAGCGCCACCGGCCGGAATATTGAAGGGCGCGACGCAGCCCGTAAACCGCTGATATGAAGCCGCCCGCTGACAACCCCTTCATTCACCCTCAGCAACCGAGCTTCGTGCCCACTGCCGAGTTGAGTGTCCGGCAAGCAGAGGGCGAGGCGGCGCAACTTCGAGAAGCAGTCAGCTATCACGACTACCGCTACTATGCGATCGACGACCCGGTGATCGCCGACGGTACCTATGATCTCCTCTTCCGACGGTTGCAGGAGCTGGAAGCAAGCTTCCCGCAGCTGCGGTCGCCGGATTCACCGACACAACGAATCGGGGCCTTGCCCAGAGAGGAGTTGGCGGAGGTCGACCACCTGGCGCCTATGCTTTCCCTGGAGTCCAGCCATGAGGAGATGAAGATCCGGGAATTCGACGAACGGCTACGACGCAACCTCGGGATTGAGCAACTCACGTACGTTGCGGAGCCCAAGTTCGATGGCCTTTCGGTCGAGGTGGTGTATCGGCAGGGGCGCCTGGAGCGCGGCGCGACGCGAGGCGACGGCTACCGTGGAGAGGATGTCACCGACAACCTACGCACCATTCCCAGCCTGCCATTGCGACTGTTGAACACTCCACCGGCCCTGATCGCGGTGCGCGGCGAGGTCTACATACCGCTCGAGGGGTTCCATCGTCTCAACCGGCAGCGCTTGGAGGAGGGTGAAGACCCATTCGCCAATCCGCGTAACGCGGCGGCCGGCGCCATACGCATGCTCGACCCCTCGATCACCGCCTCTCGGCCCCTCGATGTCTTCTTCTACGACATCCTGGCGGTGGAATGGGGGCCGGCAAGAGCTTCCACGAGCACCCCCCCCGACAGCCACCTGCAGGAACTCGAGCGCCTGCGCGGGCTGGGCTTCAAGGTCAACGGCCGCAGCCGTCGTTGCCAGGGGATTGATGAAGTCATCGACTACCATCAGCGGCTCGAGCGGGAGAGAGATGATCTCTCGTATGAGATCGACGGGGTTGTGATCAAAGTTGACGGTCTCGAGCAACAGAGGACCCTCGGCATGCGCTCACGCAGTCCGCGGTGGGCCTTCGCCTACAAGTTCGCGCCACGCCTCGAGGTCACCGCTGTAAAAGACATTGTCCTGCAGGTCGGTCGGACCGGCATCCTCGCGCCGGTGGCGCTCCTTGCTCCAGTGGAGGTTGGGGGGGTAACTATCTCCAGAGCCTCACTGCACAATTACGATCAGGTGCGAGAGAAGGACATCCGGCCGGGAGACCAGGTGCGTGTTGCGCGCGCCGGCGATGTGATTCCCTACGTCGTAGAGCGTGTCGAATCAGAAGTGGACGCGAAGCGGCCATCGCCGTTCGAGATGCCCGGTAGATGTCCCGTTTGCGGGTCGGAAGTGGCTCGCGATGGAGCCTACTTCGTCTGCACCGGAGGACTTTCGTGTCCGGCGCAGCTCCTGGGATCGGTACAACACTACGCTAGTCGGCACGCACTCGACATCGAGGGTCTGGGCGAAAAGACCGTCCAGCAGCTCATCGACAGAGGCCTGATCGGGAAGTCTTTGCCAGATCTGTATCGACTCCGGGTCGAGGATCTCCTGCCCCTCGACCTGTTCGGAGAGAAGAAGGCGCAGAAGCTTGTCGCAGCGATTGAGAAGAGCAAGGAGACGACGTTGGGCCGCTTCATCTATGCGCTCGGCATTCGCCATATCGGCGAGCATACTGCCGATGTTCTGGCGGCGGAGCTCGGAGATATCGAGGTGTTGATGGAGGCCGACGAGGAGACGTTGACGGGTATCCGGGAAGTTGGCCCCGAGGTGGCCGGGAGTGTACGGAAGTTCTTTGCGCAATCGCGCAATCGCGATGTGGTGCAGGCCTTGCTCGAAAGCGGCGTCAGACCGCATGTTGCGCAACGTCAACGCCTTTTCGAAGGCCAACGTTTCGTCATTACCGGCAGCCTGGAACACTGGAGTAGACCGGAGTTAGCCGATCTGCTGGAAGGCTTGGGGGCACGAATGACCTCGTCGGTCAGCCACCAGACGGATTACGTCGTGGTCGGCAAGAAGCCTGGATCCAAAGCTTCCAGGGCCGAGGAGCTCGGAGTGCGGACGATCGATGAGGCAGAATTGATCGAGTTGCTCCGGCAGCACGGTGCCACCGTCGAATGCTAGCCCGCGTTTCTCAACGGGTCGTGAAGCGAGCGGGCGCAAGGGTCGCGAGCCGTTGAGATGTTCGGGCTAGGAGAGTGGAAATGAACCGTTCAATCGACCATGACTGCCCCGACGGGCTCCGCTTCAAGGTCAGCCTGATCCAGGCGGTCCGGGACCTGTCTTTGTCCAGAGGCGCTACCTTCACCTTTCATGTGGAGCCAGAGCATAAGGGCGCAGACCCGGACGCTGGTCAGGGAGGCGCAGCGGTGTTCAATGTGATCGTGCACTTCGCCCCGATCTTCCTCATCATGGCTTCGCCCCAGGAGCGTCAGCGGATCGAGGCAAGAGCGCTAAAGTTGGTGACTTCGCTGCTGGACAACGGGCAGCGTCAAAAGGCCGAGTTGCAGGTCGCTAGTGATGGCACGGTACGGCTCGGACCAGAAGTTGTGGAAAGGCTTTGCGGATCCGCAGCCGGCGGCTGACCCGCAGGCTCATCCAACCCCCCTATCGATCCTTGGCCCTCGATCGCCAGGGTCACCGGCTATTTCCAGGCAACTGCGCACAGATGAACGAAGCGCGCCTCCTTCGAACGATCGCCTTTCCAGGCCAGAGGATTGAACCCGAGGATGGCCAGACAATTCAGTAGCACTCTGAAGAGCTTCCGTCCGAAGACCTTTTTCTGATAGAGCCGGTAGACTGCCATCGGCTGAAACGGTCTGACTTCGACTCGATGAAAGTAGCCCTTCAGCAGCCTGTCCAGCTCATCGGCCGTGTACTCATGATAGTGGTATGAGCCTTGTGCTTTTCGAGCCTGGCGACGCGGAGTGCTCAAGAATAGTCTGCCGCCGGTGTCGAGAACCTGCGCCACCTCTCGCATGGCCCTTTCTGGTTCCTCCAGGTGCTCCAGCACATCGGCAAGGATCACGCAATCAAGGCTCGCTGGGGCCAGCGGCAAATCGAAAATGCTCCCGCACACCAGATGAAGGCTCCTGGACCTTGAACGATGTAGTGCTCGACGGGCAAGAAGCAAACCTCTGTCGGACGAATCTAACCCGATAACCGAGCCAGCTCTTGTCGTCATCAGGTGGGCGAGATAGCCATCCCCGCAGCCCAGGTCGAGCAACCAACCTGGTTGCTTGTCAACCAGATCCAGGAT
>JBHHYG010000057.1:0-13721 GCA_046757445.1 Acidobacteriota bacterium | reverse complement strand
TGGGATGCGAAAATGGGCAGTTATTTCTGCGCTGGCCCTAAGTACTCCGTTCCATGAGTGCGGTGATCTTCGCGGATGGGTCTTGCGGGCGCGCCGGCTTCGATTGAGACGCCGGTAGTGCGACTGCCGGCTTTGCGGATCCCCTTTACAGTGGCGATGAACGATTTCACACCCCAGCTGGCGCCGCGGAACCCGACGCGCAGCGTGCGCATCGGCGCCATCGCCGTCGGCGCCGGCCAGCCGATCGCCGTGCAGTCGATGTGCGCCACCCACACGCAGGACGTCGAGGCGACCGTGGCCCAGGCCACCGCCTTACACCAGGCCGGCGCCGGGGTGGTACGGCTGGCGGTCGATTCCAAGCGGGAGGCTGCGGCGGTGGCCGAGATTGCCCAGCGCACGCCGGCAACGCTGTGCATCGATCTGCAGGAGAGTTACCGGCTGGCGGGGCAGGTGGCGCCGCATGTTGCCAAGTTACGCTATAACCCGGGTCACCTCTACCACCATGAAAAGAGCAGGAGTGTCCGCGACAAGGTCGCCACCATCGCCGAGGCGGCGGCGGACAATGATTGCGCCCTGCGCATCGGTGTCAACTGCGGCTCGGTGGATCCGCAAGTGGCGGATCGCTTCGGGGATGATTCCGTCGGCGCCATGGTGGCCTCGGCGCTCGAGCACTGCCGTTACCTCGACGACCTCGGCTTCGACCGCTACCTCGTGTCGCTGAAGGACTCGGACCCCGAGAAGGTGATCGACGCCAACCGCCGCTTCGCCGCCGCCAGAGACGACGTGCCGCTGCACCTGGGGGTGACCGAAGCGGGGCTTCTGCCCGAAGGGTCGGTCAAGACCCGTATCGCCTTCGAGCAGTTGCTGAGCCGGGGAATTGGCGACACCATCCGCGTGTCGCTGACCTTGCCCAACGCGCGCAAGCCCGAGGAGGTGGCCATCGGCCAGCAGATCCTCGAGGATATCGCCTGCGGGCGCTTTCGCTCGGTGCCGGATTTCGGCAATCAGAGGCTCAATATCATCTCCTGTCCGAGCTGCTCGCGGGTCGAGAACGGCGCCTTTGTCGAGCTCGCCGAGTCGGTGCGGGAGCTGAGCCGCTACGCTGAGCGCTATGCGCTGACCATCGCGGTGATGGGCTGCAGGGTGAACGGGCCTGGAGAGACCGACGACGCCGACCTCGGTCTCTGGTGCGGGCCGTGCCACGTCAACCTCAAGCGCGGCGCCGAGCTGGTCGGCACCTACGGCTACGACGAGATCCTGCCGCGGCTGCGGCAGGAGATCGACCGGCTGATCGGGGCGAGGCAATCCCCACGGGCTAGCGGGCCGGCACGGGCCTGACCATACCTTCGCGGGCTACCGCCGCGGGCCCCGGCCCGCCTCCTGCACGCTCACCCCGAGGCTCTTGAGCAACGTCCCCTTGGCCTGCTCCAGTTGGGCGCGGGCGTTGTTGAAGGCGATCAGCGCCTGCAGCTCCGATAGGCGCGCGTTGGACAGCTGGTCCTGGAAGTTGAGGACGTTGAAGTTGGTGCTGGTGCCGACCTCGAACTTGCGCTGCTCGGCCTGCAGCTGGCGCTCGGACAGCTCGGTGGCGACCTGCGCCGCTGCCACCTGCCGGGCGCCGCTTTCCACTGCTCGTGCCGCCCGCCGCACCGCGTACATCACCTGCTGCTCGCGATCGGCGAGCTGGGCCAGGGTCTGGCGCTCGTTGATGGAGGCCTGGGCGTGCTGCGCCCGCGCCTGGTAGTTGTGCATCGGCAGGGTCACCGTCAGCCCCACCGACCAGTTGTTGAACTCGCCGGAGAAGAGCTGCGACAGGGCATCGGAGAAGCCGCCGGGGAGGATCTCCGCCGTCTGGCCGGAGCCTAATCCGCCGCCACGGATGAGCTGCGGACCGCCGAGGCCGGTGAAGCCGAGGGTGCCGGTAAAATCGACATTGGGCAGCAGGGCGTTGCGCGCCTGCTTGAGCTGCAGGCGGCGGCTGTCGCGAGTGATGCGTTGCTGGCGCAGCTGCGGGTCGTTGCCGAGGGCGGTGGCGATGGCCGCCTCGACGTCGATCGGCTCGGCGGTGGACTCGGGCTCGTCGGTGGGCACCAGCTCGAGGTCACGGCCGCCGGGGATCGCCTCCTCGATGTTGAGGAACTGCTTGAGGTTGTCCTGGGCGTCCTCGAGAGCGTTTTGTGCCTGGATGAGCTGGAAGCGGGCGTTCTCGGCGCTCTGCTCGGCCTGCACCGTCTCGATCGGCGCCAGCGTGCCGATCTCCACCTGAATCCGGTTGCGTCGTAGCTGCTGCTCGGCCAGATCGAGCGCCTCCTGCCGTACCTGCAGGGTGTCGATGGCGCCGACCAGGTTCCAGTAGGCCTGATAGGCCTGCAGGATGGTGGTCTGCACCTGCTCGCGGAACTGCTCGCGGCTGACGCTGAAGTTGTTCTGCGCCACCAGGATGCCGGTGCGGTTGACGCGGCCGAAGTTGCGCAACAACGGTTGGGTGACGCTGAAATTGAGGTTGGAGGTGAATGTCGGGTTGCGGGTAGAGAAGGTGGCGTTGGTGAGCCGTCGTTGTGCGTTCCATGAGGCGTTCCAGCGCGTTCCCCACTCGAGCGTCTCGTTGAAGCTGAAGCCACCCTGGAAAGTTTCGGTTGAGAGGACGCTGGCGCCGCCGAGCTGGGTGGATTGGGGAGTAGTTCTCCGCGAGAAGGACTGCGGCGCGTCGAACTGGATCTGCGGGTCGAACTGCGCTCGATTGGCCATGATGCTCTCGAACTGGACGTCCTGGTTGAAGCGGTTGACCCGCACCGTCAGGTTGTTCCTGAGCGCCATCTCCACGGCATCGAGCAGCGACAGCTCGTGCTTCGGCCGCTCTTGCTGCTGTTGTTCCCGCTCCTGGGCTACCATCTCCTGCAGGAGCTTGCTGTCGGGGTCGAGCGCCGAGCGCACCAGCTTGCTCCTGGCCGACAGGGCGGCGCGCACCAGGGCGGCCAGCGGTAGCTCCGCCGGCGCCTCGGCGACAGGCTCGGGACTGTCGGTCGCTGCATCCTTTTCTGTCGCTGGCGCCAGCTGCGGCAGGGACAGCACCAGCAAGCAGGCGAGCAAGGGACGGACGGCGACTTTTCGGCTGTGCATGTGAGGATACCTCCTCGGGAGCGAGGTTGAGGGGGAACTTGTCCTATGAATAGACGGGGAGCTCGCGACAACGGTTTCGTTGCCTATTCGTATCGCAAAGCCTCCACGGGGTCGAGACGGGCGGCGCGATTGGCCGGATAGATACCAAAGAAAATGCCGACAAGGGAAGAGAAACCGACACCGATAGCGAACGACCACCAGGGCAACGATACAGGAAACGAGGTGGCCAGGTAGATCAGGTAGGCGATACTGGAGCCGAGGGCCACGCCGAGCAGGCCGCCGCCGGCGGCCAATGCCGCCGACTCGGCCAGAAACTGATAGAGGATATCGCGTCGGCGGGCGCCCATGGCCTTGCGCACGCCAATCTCGCGGGTGCGCTCGGTGACAGAGACCAGCATGATCGCCATCACCCCGATGCCGCCGACCATCAACGCCACCGAGGAGAGCGCCACCAGCACCAGGAAGAAGGCGGTGGAGATCTGTCGCCAGAGCTCGAGGATCGACTCCTGGGTGAGCAGGTCGAAGTCGGTTTCCTGGTCGGCGCGCAGGCCGTGGCGCGTGCGCATGATGCCCTCCACCTGCAGCTGCATTTCCTGCACCGGCACCCCCTCGCGGGCACGCATGACGATAGTGGCGTTCCCGGCACGCGGGCCGAAGAGCTTGCGATAGTTGGTCGATGGCACGAGCACGAAGTTGTCAGCCTGCTCCCCGGCGAACCCCGAAATTTGCCGCTGCTTGATGGTGCCGACCACCCGGTACTCGCGGCCGCGCAGCCGTACCCTGCGACCGATGGGGTCGTTGACCTCGAAGAGCGCCTCGCTGGGGCCGTGCCCGAGCACCAGCACGTCGCTGCGCAGGCGCATGTCCAGGGGCGACAGGAAGCGACCTTGATCGAGTTGCATGTCGCCGGCGTCCAGAAACGCCGACGAGACGCCGAGAATCTCCAGCTCGCTGCTGCGTTTGCCGCGATACCAGGCGCGCCCTCTGCTGGGCGGAAAGCCGCCGCCGCCGTACATCACCGAGACCTCCGCCACGCTGCCGGCCTGGCCCAAGGCTTCGGCATCCTCTTCGGTGATGTCGGGGCGGGCGAGGAGCTCCCTGAAATGCTCGCCGGCGGTGATCGATTGAATGGAGAACTTGGCGAGAAACAAGGTGTTCGGTCCCATGCTCCGGATCTGGCCGGTAATCGTCCGATCGAAGCCCATGATCAAGCTGGTGACCCCGACCACCATGGTGATGCCGATGACGATGCCGAGCACGGTGAGCGCCGAGCGCAGCTTGTGGCTGCGCAAGCTGCTCCAGGCCATGGCCAGGATTTCGCCCGTGAGCACGTTGCGCATGTCGGCCGTCCCCTAGCTCTCGTAGCCGAGGGCCGCGATCGGGTCGAGTCGGGCGGCGCGGCTGGCGGGGTAGATACCGAAGATCACACCCACGACCCCGACCACAGCGATGGCCAGCCCGACCGACCAGATCTGCAAGGTGTACGGCAGTGGGGTGTACGCTCCCACCAGGGAGGCGGCGCCGTAGCCGAGCAGCAGGCCCAGGAGGCCTCCTGCCAGCGACAGGGTGACGGCCTCGATGAGAAACTGCCAGAGGATCTCCCGGTAGGTGGCGCCGACCGCCTTGCGAATGCCGATCTCACGTGTGCGCTCGGTGACCACCATGAGCATGATGTTCATGATGACGATGCCCCCCACCACCAGTGACATGCCGACCACCGATACCAGTGCCATGTAGATACCACCGGTAAACTGATGGTAGATGTCGACGAAGGCATCGGCGGTGGAGATGGCGAAATCGTCGCTGTCGCCGGGCCGCAGCCGATGACGAATGCGCATCAGCAGCGTAGCCTCTTGCACCGCCTCGTCAAGGCGCTCAGGGCTGCGCGGCTTGACGGTGATATCGAGGGACTGGCGGCTGCCGAACAACCGCTGGAAGGCGCCGATGGGAATGATCGCCACCTCGTCCTGGCTGAAGCCGAGCACCGACCCGCGCGGCGCCAGCACGCCGATGACCCTGAAGTGCGTCCCCCGGATGAGCACCCGCTTGTCGAGCGCGGCTTGCGGCGGCAAGCCGAGAAACAGCTCTTTGACGATGTCGGCGCCGAGCAAGGTCACCGCTCGGTTGCGCCGCGACTCGAGGATGGAGAAGTACCGTCCCGCCTGCAGGCCGTAGGTATCGATGAGCGCGTATTCGTACGAGCGGCCGCGGACATCGACCCTGTCGAGGTCGGCATTGCGGTACTCGATGCGGGCATTGCGGCTCGCCGCCTCGATGACGGCGGCGAAGGTGGTTCCCTCTTCTCGCAACATGCGAGCATCGGCGCGAGCCAAACGCGGGTTCCGGCGGTTGGCCCGGGCCTGCTCTTCGGAAAAGGTGAAGCCGCTGCGCCGGATGCTGAAGACGTCGCTGCCCTCGGCGGTGAAGATGCCGGTCACCTCGCTGTCCAGCCCCTGGATGATCGACACCACCAGGATGATCGAGGTGACGGCGATGATGTTGCCGAGGACCGTCAGGAAGGAGCGCAGCTTGTTCGCCCACAGAGCTTCGAGGGCGATGCTGACACCCTCGAAGAGGCCGACGAAGTGACGCCCCGAGCGACGGCCCGCCTGCGCCCCGCCTCCTGGCATTTGTCTCCCCGCCGTCGACAACGGTGCCCTATCCATCGGACCCGCCCCTAGCCGGAGCCGACAGCCGGCTGCTGGCGCTCATCGGAGACGACGCGGCCGTCGAGGACGCGCACCAGGCGGTGGGCGTAGGCGGCGATGTCGTCTTCGTGGGTGACCAGAATGATGGTCTGTCCCTTGCGGTGCAGGTTCACCAGCAGCTCCATGATTTCGAAGGAGGTCTTGGAGTCGAGGTTGCCGGTGGGCTCGTCGGCGAGCACGATGGCCGGCTCGTTGACCAGCGCGCGGGCGATGGCGACCCGCTGGCGCTCACCACCGGAGAGCTCGTTGGGGCGGTGGTCGTGGCGCTCGGCCAGGCCGACGCGCTCGAGCGCCCGCATGGCGCTGTCGTGGCGCTTGCGGGCGCCGATGCCGGCGTAGATGAGCGGTAGCTCGACGTTGTGCAAGGAGGTGGCGCGGGCCAGCAGGTTGAAAGTCTGGAAGATGAAGCCGATCTCACGGTTGCGCACCGCCGCCAACTCGTCGTCGTCGAGGCCGGAAACCTCGGCGCCGTTGAGCTTGTACGTACCGCGGGTAGGGGTGTCGAGGCAGCCGAGCAGGTTCATGAGTGTGGACTTGCCGGAGCCGGATGGCCCCATGATGGCGACGAACTCGTTGGTTTGCACCAGGAGGTCGACATCGACCAGGGCCTCGACCTCGAGCCTGGCCATGCGGTACGTCTTGGTGAGGCCGCAGGCCTCGATGATGGCAGGCTCCATCACCGCCGCCGGGGCTGTCTGCCGGGTCTCCGGCTGCCTGAGTTCGCCGCTCGGGATCTCACTCATCTCGTTCGTTCGACCTCCTACCCCTCGCCGCCTTCGGCATCAGCGCTGCCGGCGTGCCGGGCATGCGGTGATTGTGTAGTGGGCGTCACTTGGCCCCACCCGGTGTCAGCGCTGCGGCGCTGTTCGTTTTCTCCCGCACTGGGTCCCCGTCCATGAGGGTGCGAATGAGGTCGAACGGCCCGGTGATGATCTTGTCACCGGCCTCGACGCCGCTCAGCACCTCGAAGTGCCGCTCTCCGGCGATGCCGATCTCGATCGGCACGAAGACAGCTTTGCCATCGCGCAGAAGGAAAGCACCCTCGCGCTCCTGCTTGTCGCTGTCTTTGGCCTTTGCCGCCGTCGATGAGGTGTCGTTGCCTGCCCCCATGGAGGTAGCCTCCGCTGCGCCATTGCTGTCCGCGGTGGCGGCGACCGGCGCCTGCCAATCACGAACGACCTTGCCATTCTGGTCCAGCTTTACCTCACGTAGAAGGAGCGCCTGGATGGGCACCGCCAGCACCTGACTGCGGTTGGCGGTGATCACGTCGGCGGTGCAAGAGAGGCCCGGGCGCGCCCCGGCGACCGATTCGTCGAGGCGGACGACGACCTTGAAATTGACCGCCTGCCCGCTCGCTGCCGCGCTGCCGAGCGCCTGCATGGGGCTCTTGCCGACCTCGGTGACGGCGGCATCGAACTCCTGGTCGGGGAAAGCATCGATGTGAACGGTCGCTTGCTGGCCGATATCGACGTTGACGATGTCGGTCTCGTCGACCTCGATCTCGGCTTCGAGGGTGGAAAGATCGGCGACGGTCATGATCACCGTGCCGGCGTTGTTCATCGTACCGGTGACGACGTTCTCACCCTCCTCGACGTTGAGGCGGGTAATGATGCCGTCGATCGGCGAGTCGATCCTCACCTGGGTGAGGTCATAGCGGGCTTGCTCCAGCTGTGCCTCGAGCCGCGTGATGTCGAGGTGACGCATCTGCTCGTTGCGCTCCTGCGTTTGCACGTCCTGTACTGCCTGGTCATAGGCCTCCCGTGAGATCAGCTGCTGTTGGTAGAGGCCTTCCCTCCGGTCGAGCGTCTGGCGAGCAAAGGCGAGATTCTGCTGAGCCAGGCCGAGCTGGGTCTTGGCCGATTCCAGGCTCGCCTCCATTTGGTCGACGGTGCTGCGCAGGCGCTGAGGGTCGATCTCCAACAGGAAGTCGCCGCGGCGAATGATCTCGCCCTCGGCCACACCCAACCGGGTGATGCGGCCCATGACGTTGGAGGATATATCGACCTCCCGGGCGGGACGAATGGCGCCGGAGCCGGAAACCGTGGCCGTAAGATCGCGACGGCTCACCTCTTCGACCTGCACATCGGGGGCTGCCGGCTCACGCCACCAGAGATTGGCGGCGACACCGGTTGCACCGATCAGCAAGATGGCCAGCGCGACAAGAGCCTTCTTGGTGGACATTCGCTTTCCCTATTCAGTGCTCGGCGCCTGTGCAGAGCCTGTCCTCGAACGCTGGTAGCGAACGGGTCTGAAACCGAACTGGCTGCGGGGAGCAGCGGCCGGCGGCGAGCCACCCGCCCTGCCGGTGTGGGGAATCAATTTATTCTACCATGTACCCTTTCATGTCGAGATATGCCGCGGCGATGAAGTTTGTGCGGCTTACGAGCCCTACGCGGCCGCGGGGTTGCGGCTGGTGTCGCGGGCTTCGGAGGCTGGCCGGGAGGCTCGCAGGTGCCCAAGCGGGTAGACATCAATAGCATTCTGGTCATCGGCTCCGGCCCCATCGTCATCGGTCAGGCTTGCGAGTTCGACTACTCCGGCACGCAGGCGGTGAAGGCCCTCCGCCAAGAGGGCTACCGGGTGGTGCTGGTCAACTCCAACCCGGCCACCATCATGACCGACCCCGAAGTATCTCCCATCACCTACCTCGAGCCGCTGGTGCCCGAAGTTGTCGAGAGAGTCATCGCTGCCGAGCGTCCGGATGCCTTGTTGCCGACGGTGGGGGGCCAGACGGGCCTCAACCTCTCGGTACGCCTGGAAGAGGATGGCATCCTCGCGCGCTACGGGGTGGAGATGATCGGTGCCTCCCCCGAGGCGGTCCGCATCGCCGAGGACCGCCAGCGCTTCCGCACGGCGATGGAAACGGCCGGTCTACCAGTGCCCGCGGCCGGCTACGCGCACAGCCTCGAAGAAGCTCTGAAACTGGTCCGCTCCATCGGCTACCCGGCCATCGTTCGGCCTTCCTACACCCTCGGCGGCGGTGGCGCCGGCGTCGCCTACAACGTCGACGAGTTCAAGTCGACGGTGCAGACCGGCCTGCGCGCGTCGCCCGTGGCCGCGGTGCTCATTGAGGAGTCGGTGATCGGCTGGAAGGAATTCGAGCTCGAGGTGATGCGCGACGGCGCCGACAACTTCGTCGTCGTCTGTTCGATCGAGAACCTCGATCCCATGGGCGTGCATACCGGCGACTCGATCACCGTGGCGCCGGCCATCACCTTGTCCGACCGCGAGTACCAGCGTATGCGGGACTGGGCCCGTCGCGTGATTTCGACGGTAGGGGTGGAGACCGGCGGCAGCAACATCCAGTTCGCGGTTCGCCCCAGCGATGGCCGTATGCTGGTGATCGAGATGAACCCGCGGGTGTCTCGCTCCTCGGCTCTCGCTTCCAAGGCCACCGGCTTTCCGATCGCCAAGATCGCCGCCAAGCTGGCGGTCGGCTATACCCTCGATGAGATCCCCAACGACATCACCCGTGAGACACCGGCTTCGTTCGAGCCCACCATCGACTACGTGGTCCTCAAGGTGCCTCGCTTCGCATTCGAGAAGTTTCCCGGCAGTGATCCGACTCTGACGATGCAGATGAAATCGGTAGGCGAGGTGATGTCGATCGGCCGCACTTTCCGCGAGTCCCTGCAAAAGGCTCTGCGTTCGCTCGAGACAGGTCGGCTCGGGTGGGGGATGGGATCTCCTGCCGACGCGACTGTGGGGGGACACCGGGGTGACCCTGCGAAGCGGGCTAGCGGCGGTGTGGGTGCAGCCCATCTCACCTTGGACGTCCCCCGTCATGCGGCCCTGCGCGAGCGCTTGAAGAGCCCGCTGAGTGGCCGACTCGATTCCCTGTGGCAGGGGTTCCATGCCGGAATGCAGAGTGCCGAGCTGGCGGTGCTGACCGGTTATGATCGCTGGTTCGTTGATCAGTTCGAATCTCTCTACCACCACGAGCGGGCGCTGTGGTCACAGGCCTTGGCCGATCTCGATGCCGACAGCCTGTGGACAGCCAAGCGAGCCGGTTATTCCGATGCCCAGCTGGCGTTGTTCACCGGCAGTGACGGAGCCGTGGTCAGGGCGCGGCGCGAACGGCTCGGTGTGAGGCCGACGTTCCGGCGCGTCGACACCTGCGCCGCCGAGTTCGTTGCCCACACGCCGTATCTTTACTCCACCTACGACGCTGGCGGCCTCAGGGTGCGGCCGGATGGCAGCACGCTTGCCGGCACCGGGGCGGCCGACGAGGCAGCCCCTTCATCTCGGCCCAAGGTATTGGTGCTGGGCGGCGGTCCCAACCGCATCGGTCAGGGGATCGAGTTCAACTACTGCTGCTGTCACGCTGCCTTCGCTGCTCGAAGCGCCGGATACGAAAGCATCATGGTGAACTGCAACCCGGAGACGGTATCGACCGACTACGACACCGCCGACCGACTCTACTTCGAGCCGGTTTCGCTCGAAGAGGTGCTGGCCATCATCGAGCGAGAGCGGCCGGAGGGCACGATTCTGCAGTTCGGCGGCCAGACGCCGTTGAAGCTGGCCCTGCCCTTGCATCAGGCCGGGGTGAAGATTCTCGGTACCCCGCCTGAAGCCATCGACCTGGCCGAAGACCGCCAGCGCTTCAGTGCTTTCTTGCGGCAGCGAAGCATTGCCCAACCGCCCTTCGGCACCGCCACCAACGAGCAACAGGCGGTGCAAGTCGCCGACAGGCTCGGCTACCCGGTTCTGGTGCGGCCTTCGTACGTACTCGGTGGCCGGGCGATGGCCATCGTCTACGGGGCTGATAGCCTGCGCGGCTATATCGAGGAGGCAGTGGAGGCCTCGCCCGATCGTCCCGTGCTGATCGACAAGTTTTTGGAATCGGCGCTGGAGATCGATGTCGATGCTCTCTGTGACGGCGATGAGGTTGTCATTTGCGGCATTCTCCAGCATATCGAGGAAGCGGGGATCCATTCTGGCGACTCCGCCTGCGTTGTACCGCCGATCGGTGTGCCACCGAAGGTGCTCGACCTGATTCGAGACTGGACCAGAAGGTTGGCCATCGATCTCGGTGTGACAGGCCTGATGAACGTACAGTTCGCTGTCGTTGACGGCACGGTCTACGTTCTCGAGGTCAACCCTCGTGCCAGCCGTACGGTGCCCTTCCTCGCCAAAGCAACCGGAGTTCCGCTCGCCGGTATTGCCACGCGTCTGCTACTGGGAGCCAAGCTTTCGGAGCTTGGAGTCCGCGCTGACCTGGAGGTCCATTCGGTGTTCGTCAAGATGCCGGTGTTCCCCTTCGACAGATTTCCCGGCTACGATCCCCTGCTGGGGCCGGAGATGCGTTCCACCGGTGAGGTCATGGGAGCAGCGCCATCTTTCGGCATTGCCTTCGCGAAGGCGGCGGCAGCGGCCGGCCTACCGTTTCCCACCGTCGGCACAGCCTTCATCTCCGTGCAAGATCGAGACAAACCCGCCGCTCTGGCGGTGGCCGAGAAGCTCCTGGGCTGCGGCTTCCGCCTGCTCGCCACAAGGGGCACTGAGGCCTTTCTCGCCGAATACGGTTTCGAGTCAACCTTCGTATACAAGGTCAACGAGGGTCGCCCGAACATCGCTGATCGTATCGTCAACGGTGAGGTGCAGCTGATCATCAACACGCCTCTCGGCAAGAAATCGCGCTACGATGAGACGGCAATACGGAGAACCGCCATCGCCCATCGGGTGCTGTGCATCACTAATATCGCCGGTGCTGTGGCCGCCGTCGAGGGCATCCGGGCCCTGTTGTCTGGCGATTTTCCGGTGGCACCGCTGCGTGATTACCAGACCGAAGCGGTTTCTTGACACCGCCCTGATCGGGCCGTTCATCATCTTGATGTTGCCGCAGACGTTGGCGGTGGCATGAGTGGCAGCGCGCGGACGTGATAACATCGAGGCTTCCTCGGGCCCTGTATTCCACGACGAGACGGACGCCCAGTCTTCCCGCGCCGCATCGTTGACGAAAATCCCCGGGACAGGCCGCTTTGGATTCTCGCAAGGGTGAGGCACGCGTTCTGTGGGCCACCGTATTGGCCGTACTGCTACTGATCATCCTGTCGGTTTTCGGGAGCTTGAGCCTCCGGCCGGCAGATCATCGGGGCCCGCGGCTGGCCCTCGGCGCCGCCGCTCCCGCCAGCCTGGTACCGGGCCTGCCCGAGACGACATTGTCGAGGGTTGCCGCACTGGTCAGGCCGGCGGTCGTCTATATCGAGGCCAAAGGCGACGATGTGGATGACCCGCCACAGCGCAGCGGCTCGGGCTTGGTCGTCCATGAGGATGGCTATTTGGTAACCAATGCGCACGTCGTCGAGGGCGCGCGGTGGGTGAAAGCTTTTTTCGAGGACGGGAAAGAGCTCAGCGGCTACGTTTTTGGCCGCAACAAGCGAACCGATATCGCAGTGATCAAAGTGGAGAGCGACGAGCCGCTTCCGGTAGCGGCTCTTGGTGATTCCGACCAGCTCCAGGTGGGCGAATTCGTGCTCGCCCATGGCGCGCCGTTCGGCTTCAGGGCGACGGTGTCGGTGGGCATCATCAGCGGCCTGAACAAGAGTGGATTAGGTCTGGCCGCCTACGAGCACTTCATCGTCACCGACGCCGCCATCAACCGTGGCAACTCGGGCGGACCACTGGTCAACCTTCGTGGTGAGGTCATCGGCATCAACACCGCCATTCTTACTAGCGGCCAGCACGGCGAGGGATATTCTGGAGTCGGTTTGGCTATCCCCATTAATGTAGTGAAGGAAGTGGCTGGCGAGTTGATTGGCAGCGGCCAGGCCCGGCCCACCGGCGGGGCCGGCCGAGGGAGCAAACTTGAAACGGGGCTGGCGCGGCTGGCGCCCGATCGGCAAGTGCCCGAGGCAAGCCGGCAGGAACTGCCCGCAAAGTTGCTGCGGAAGGCGGGCAAGGCGGTTGCCGAGCTGGTCGCTGAAGGGGCAGATGGTGCTTCCGGTGAGAAGGGTTCGGCCTTCGTCATTGATGCGGATGGATTCCTGATGACCAACGCCCACGTCATAGAGGGCGCCGGGCAACAAGTTGAGGTCTACTTGAAAGGCCGCGGTAAGCTGATCGGCGAGGTCATCGGCCGGGATACGCATACCGATATCGCGGTCATCAAGGTCAACAGCCACAGCCCATTGCAAACCATCCCTCTCGGCAATTCCGACCATCTCCGGGTTGGGGATTTCGTCGCTGCCATCGGTGGTCCGATGTGGCAGGAGGACACCTCCTTTGGCAGCGTTACCGGCTTGAACCGCGACGGCCTAGGCATCGCCACCTACGAAAGTTTTATCGTCACCGATGCAAGAATTCATGCCGGTCTTTCCGGCGGGCCGTTATTGAACCGCCGGGGAGAAGTCGTCGGCGTGAATACCGCTCGCTCTGGCAGCGGAGGCGGTGAGCAATCCCAGATCGGCTATGCCATCCCTATCAACATAGCGAAAGAGGTTGCCGAGCAGCTGATCGATGGGCGGCTCCTCAGGCGCTTGTACGCCGGTTTCAGCGGTAGCCCGGTTACAGCGGAGCTAGCCTCTACCATCGGGCTCGGCGAGACCTATGGGTACATAGTCCTGTACATCGCTGACGACGGACCAGCGAAGCGGGACGGGCTAATGGAGCGGGATGTCATTCTCGCTGTCGACGGAGAGCGGCTCCGCAACGCCGAAGAGTGGCGCAACAAGATTGTTCCAGCGCTGCCCCTGGGCACTGTCCTTCATCTGGCGGTCTACCGCGACGGTGAACGGGTGACGGTTAGCCTGAAGCTCGACAAATACTTGCCGAGGCAACAAGCAGATAAGAGCGGGAAGACACACCATGGTCTCCCCGTTCCCCGCTCGAGGCCTTGTCCAGCCCCTTGATTGATCTGCTAGCCCGCATATCTCAACGGCTTGCTGCTGTGGG